>JBBDJF010000073.1:0-20081 GCA_040880045.1 Sneathiella sp. | reverse complement strand
CCGGAGAAATCAAGAAATCCGTCTTCTCAATCCTCAATTACCTCCTTCCGGAGAAGCAGATCCTGCCGATGCATTGCTCTGTCAATGTCGGGAAAGAGGGGAATTCCAACGTATTCTTCGGTCTTTCCGGCACCGGCAAGACAACACTTTCCGCCGATGCCAGCAAGATGCTGATTGGCGATGACGAGCATGGCTGGTCCGATGAAGGCGTCTTTAATTTTGAGGGCGGCTGCTACGCCAAGGTGATCAATCTCTCGAAAGAGGCGGAACCTGAAATCTTCGAAACCACGCGGCGCTTCGGTACGGTGCTTGAGAATGTCGTCATGGACCCGGATACCGGGGAGCTTGACCTCAACGACAACAGCCTGACAGAGAACACCCGCGCCTCTTACCCCATAGAATTTATCCCGAATGCGTCCGAGACCGGCGTTGCGGGTTTCCCGACCAATGTGGTGATGCTGACCGCCGATGCCTTCGGTGTTCTCCCTCCCATCTCGAAGATGACGCCGGAACAGGCGATGTATCACTTCCTGTCCGGCTACACCGCGAAACTCGCCGGGACAGAAAAAGGCCTTGGCAACGAGCCGCAGGCGACATTCTCCACTTGCTTCGGTGCGCCGTTCATGCCGCGGCATCCCGCCGTTTACGCGAAACTCCTCGGTGAGAAGATTGCCAGGCATGGCGTGAATTGCTGGCTGGTTAACACCGGCTGGACCGGCGGCGAATACGGCACCGGCCACCGGATGCCGATCGGCCATACGCGTGCACTGGTCAATGCGGCGCTGGATGGCACGCTTGCCGATGTCGAGACAGAGAGGGACCCGTTCTTCGGTCTCGCCATGCCCAAATCCTGCCCCGGCGTCCCGCCTGAAATTCTCAACCCGCGCAATACCTGGGCGGACAAGGCGGCGTATGATGCGAAAGCACAAGACCTCGTCGCCCGCTTCATCGAGAATTTCGAGCAATTCACCGATTATGTTGAAGAAAACGTCCTGCAATCCGCCCCGAAGATTGCGTAAGCGACACCGTTAGATCAACGTATGTTTCAAGGCCCGGCGACTACTAAAACGTAGGTGTCGGGCCTTTTTCGTTCCCGCATAAGCAAATTTTCAAATTACAGCCGCCGCGTCAGATCGCAAAAACCCGCCAAACAGTACCACCGCGCCATTTTCTACTGGTCAAACGATGTAAATTCGACCACAAAACAGGCTGACCCCAGCCCTGTCCAACAACAAATAGAGGATTTCAGAACATGTGGGCGATATCGCTTTCCGTGCTGCCGATTTTCCTGTTGCTGGTTCTGGGAAATTTGCTGCGCCGGAACGGCTTTCCGGGGGGCGAGTTCTGGCATAATGCTGATCGCGTGGTCTACTGGATCCTGTTCCCGGCGCTGCTTTTCTACAACACGACAACCGCGCCCTTTCAGGACGACATCGTCGGCACCTATGCGCTTGCCCTGCTTGGCGGGCTTCTGGCGACGGGCCTGATATCCCTTGTTTCCGTCAAGCTGTTTGGCATTTCGTCGCGCATTGGCGGCGCGGTTTTCCAGGGCGCCGCGCGGCACAATACCTTTATCGCCTTTGCGGTGGCGGACTATCTGTTCGGCGCGGAAGGGGTCTTGCTTGCGGCCGTCGCGACGGCGGTTCTTGTGCCGCCGACCAATCTTTTCTGCGTGACCGTCCTCGTTGGATATCAGGGCAGCGCCTCCGGGGTCAGCCTGACACGACGGCTGCTTCAGGAGATTATCCGCAATCCCCTTCTCATCGCGATTGCGGCAGGAGCATTTCTTAATTTCTCCGGTATCGGGCCATTGCCGGTGATCAGTGATTTTGCCGGAATTCTGGCAAAGGCGGCATTGCCCATCGCACTTCTCTGCGTCGGCGCGGGGCTCAGGATCAAGGCGATCCATACCGGCGCCCTCTATGTGGTGATCTCAACCGTCTGCAAACTGCTGGTTTTTCCGGCGGTCGTCGCGGCAACGGCAATCCTGGTCGGGCTCGACGGCATTCCGGCCATGATCCTGATTATCTACGGCACGATCCCGACCGCGAGTTCCGGCTACGCGCTTGCGAAGCTGCTTGGCGCGGATGCCGAGGTGATGGCGGGCATTATCACCGTGCAGACACTGATCTCCATGGTCACCCTGCCACTCTCCCTTACCCTCGCGGCGGCGTATTTTCTCAACTAGCCGGTGACAATTCCCGGATCGTCGGGGTTTCGCCGCAGAGCGGGCAGTTCGGGTTGCGGGGGATTTTGATTTTCCGGATGTCGGCGGTGAGCGCGTCATACAGGAGAAGCCAACCCGAGAGCCCCTCCCCGATACCAAGCAGCTCTTTCATCACCTCGACCGCCTGAAGGGTTCCAATCACTCCGGCCAGCGCGCCGAGGACGCCCGCCTCTCCGCAGGTCCGGGCGACATCGGGCGGCGGTGGTGACGGGAAAAGGCAGCGATAGCAGGGATTCGCTCCCTCCTCATAGGCCTTGAAGGTACTGACCTGCCCATCGAACTGCAAAATCGCGCCGGAAACGAGTGGCTTTCTCGCGAAATAGCAAGCGTCATTGAGCAGAAACCGGGTTTCAAAATTATCGGTGCCATCCGCCACCAGATCATAATCGCCGATGATGCCCGCCGCATTTTCCGCGTTAAGCCGTGCCTTGTGCGGGATGACAGTGACGTCGGGATTTATCCGCATGACGGCTTCAGCGGCGCTCTCCACCTTTGCCATGCCGATATCCGCTGTGCCATGGGCGATCTGACGCTGCAGGTTTGACAGATCCACCGCGTCATCGTCAATAACGCCGATCGTTCCAACACCCGCCGCCGCCAGATAAAGCGCCAGCGGCGAACCCAGTCCCCCTGCCCCGACAATCAGGACTTTCGCACGCAGCAGTTTTTGCTGGCCCGCGCCGCCAACCTCCCGCAGGATAATATGGCGGGCATAGCGATCAAGCTGGTCGTCGCTGAGCGCCACGGCGTCAGAGACCGTCAAAAAGCGCGGTCGTCAAATATCTTTCGGCGAAGGACGGGATAATGACGACAATGGTCTTGCCCTCCATCTCCGGTCGCTCGGCAAGCTCCAGTGCCGCCGCGACCGCCGCGCCGGAGGAAATGCCAACAGGAATACCTTCCAGACGCGCCACTTCCCGCGCTGTCTCGAACGCGGTCTCGTTGCCGATGGTCAGAACTTCATCGATCAGGCTCTCATCAAGGTTTTTGGGCGAGAAACCCGCACCGATGCCCTGTATTTTATGCGGTCCGGGTTGCCCGCCGGAAAGAACCGGGCTGTCTTCGGGCTCCACCGCGACAATGCGGATGTTGGGATTATGCTTTTTCAGCACCGTTCCCACACCTGTCAGCGTCCCGCCGGTGCCGACACCCATGACCGCCACGTCGACCTTGCCGCCCGTGTCTTTGAGAATTTCCTCCGCCGTCGTCACCTTATGAACGGCGGGATTCGCCGGATTCTCGAATTGTTGCGGGATAACCGCATCGCCGATCTCCGCCTTCATCTCCTCGGCGCGGGCGATAGCACCGTTCATTCCCTTTGCCGCGTCCGTCAGTTCAAGATTGGCGCCAAGCAGTTTCAGCATCTTGCGCCGCTCAATCGACATGCTTTCCGGCATTACCAGAGTGAGATGATATCCCTTCGCCGCGCAGACAAAGGCGAGGCCGATCCCGGTGTTACCGGATGTCGGTTCGATTATTGCCGTATTTTCACTGATCAGGCCCGCCTCCTCCATCGCTTCAATCATCGACGCGGCAATCCGGTCTTTCACCGACGCGAGCGGGTTGAAAAACTCCAGCTTGAGCAGAATCTGCACGTCATTCGGGCAGTTCCGCGTGATCCGCCGCGCCCGCACCAGAGGCGTTGCGCCAATTGTATCGACAATGGAGTCATAGATTTTGCCGCGGGGCGAGTCGTTCTTCATTTTCAGCCTAATCTATTGTTTTAAATCTAAATTTCGAAATGCGATGCGTCGGTTGAAGTTTCCAGCGGGTCTTTTATCGTGGCCCGCTGACATAGATCCTCAAGCGTAACCGAATCCAGTTCCGCCAGCAAGGAGGCCTGCGCCTCGTTCCAGAGGGGGCCGACGACACTCTGCCCGATCTCCGAGGTAAAAATCTGCGCCTCCTCCTCCGCTTCGGCGGCGCTGATCACCCGGATCACATCCCCCGCCGTGATCCGTCGCCGCTCCCGCGCCAGGCGGTAGCCGCCACGCGGGCCCCGCACGCCTTTCAGAATGCCGCCATGGACGAGCTGCTGCATCACCTGTTCCAGATAGCGCAGCGGAATGCCCTGTCGTTTTGTGATTTCCTTTGACTGGACCGGGTCCGGGCGCGCGTTAAAGGCGATATCGACGACGGCCTCAAGCGCATAGAGCATCTTTTTCGGCAAATGCAGCATGGTCAGGACACCTTTTCCGTAACACCGGTAGAGCCGAACCCGCCTTCTCCGCGCGCGGTTTCATCAAGGCTCTTCACCTCGTTCCAGCTTGCCTGCAGCACCGGTGCGATCACCATCTGCGCAATGCGATCACCGCGCTCTATGAGGAAGGTTTCGTCTCCGGCGTTCAGCAGAATAATCCCGACTTCACCGCGATAATCCGCATCGATGGTGCCCGGGCTGTTGGGGAGCGTTATCCCTTTCTTGAGAGCGAGGCCGGACCGCGGGCGGATCTGCGCTTCATACCCGCGCGGCAACGCCATCTTGAAGCCCGTCGGAACAAGAGCCCGGCCGCCGGGGATAATTTCAATCGGTCGTTCGACCGCAGCGCGGATATCCATTCCGGCGCTCTCCGCCGTCTCGTATCCCGGCAGCGGTAAATCCATGCCGTGGGGCAGGCGGGTGATTGAAATCGTTATATCGCTCATGTTTTAACACCTTGAAAAAACGAGGTAATTCGCGCAACCAACGTTCTTGCCACCAGTTCCTTGGATTGCTTCGGCCAATCCTCGACACAATCCTTTGTGAGCAGGAAAACCCGGTTCTCATCGCCGCCAAAGGTGCCGGTCCCGGTTCCCACATCATTTGCCACAATCCAGTCACAGCCTTTTCGCGCAAGCTTGGCCTGGCCGTTTTCCACGACCTTCTCCGTTTCCGCCGCGAAACCGATGATCAGGGACGGCCGGTCTGCGTTCAATGCGCTGACGGTTGCCAGAATATCCGGGTTTTCCGCAAGCGTGAGCTGGGGAAGCTTCCCTTCCTGTTTCTTGATTTTCTGATCCGATTCCGTTGCAACCCGCCAATCGGCGACGGCGGCGGCGAATATCGCCGCATCCACGGGAAGCGCCGCTTCGCACGCGGCGAGCATTTCATTTGCGGAAAGGACATCCCGGCGGGTGACGCCGCTCGGGGCATCCAGTCGCGTCGGGCCGGAAACGAGCAATACCTCCGCACCAAGTTCCGCCAATGCTGCCGCAATGGCATAGCCCTGTTTGCCCGAAGAGTGATTGGCGATAAACCGCACAGGATCAATCGGTTCATGGGTGGGACCGGCAGTCACCAGGATTTTCCGGCCCGTGAGTGGTTTATGGCTTGCCGCATGGAAAAAGTTGATTATGGCGTCGCAAATCGCCTCTGGTTCCGCCATCCGTCCGGGGCCATACTCACCGCAGGCCATATCGCCCTCTTCCGGACCGACAACCCGAACACCGTCCCCCTGAAGCGTGGCAAGGTTTCGCTGCGTCGCCGGATGCTGCCACATCCGTACATTCATCGCCGGGGCAACAAGGACCGGCTTGTCTGTCGCCAGCAGGGCGGTCGTCGCAAGATCATTCGCCTGTCCGGTCGCCATCTTCGCCATCAGATCCGCCGTTGCCGGGGCAACCACCAGCAAACCGGCGCTCCGCGAAAGCTGGATATGGCCCATTTCCGCCTCGTCCGTAAGGGAGAAAAGATCATCATATACTTTGTCGCCGGTCAGGGACGCCACGGAAAGAGGGGTGACAAACTCCTTCGCTGCCCGGGTCAATATGGCACGGCAACGGATCCCTTCTTTCGTGAGCAGGCGAATGAGCTGAAGCGATTTATAGGCCGCAATTCCCCCGCCGATGATCAGCAGAACCGACCTGTTTTCTGTATTTGCGCCCAAAATAAACCATTCCTGAAGTTTTACTGATCTTTTCTGTAAAAACTAAATATTCCGCAGGCATCCCGCAAGCTAAATCTTGCTCTCCGGCGAATTATCAGGGTTTTGAGGTTGGAAATTACGTAGCGAGCATAACGAGATAGGTGACAATGCCGCCAAGGACGATGCCCCCCAGTAAATAACCGGTCCGGATTCGGCGTTGCTGCGCTGCGATTTCTTCAATTTCAGCCATTTCCCCCCGCTCTTTTTCCCGGGCTTCCATTTCCGACAAAAGATCATCGGCACGGGTCACAATCGCCGGTATCCTGCGAAGCAGGGCAATACCGTCCTTCACCACTTCGGCGGCCTGTGCCTCGACGCCCATATTTTCACGCATCCAATGGGCGACCGTCGGCTCCGCGGCCTCCCAGAAATTGATCTGCGAATTCAGGCTCTGGGCGACGCCCTCCGCCGTGACCATGGTTTTTTGCAGCAGCAGGAGTTGCGGCTGGGTTTCCATCTCGAACGTCTCCGTGATCTGGAAAAGCTGCACCAGAAGGCGGGCGATGGAAATTTCACTGACTGGCCGGCCGAGAATCGGCTCCCCGATAGACCGGCAGGCCTGAGCAAAACTGTCGAGGGATTTATGGCGCGGCACATAGCCCGCCTCGAAATGGATTTCCGCCGCGCGTCGATAGTTGCGGGTGAGGAAGGCATGGAGCATTTCCGCCATGAACAGGCGGGTTTCCCGGCTCATCCGCCCCATGATGCCGAAATCCACGGCGACCAGCCGCCCATCCGCCGTCACGAACAGATTGCCGTGGTGCATGTCCGCATGGAAGAAGCCATCGCGCAGCACCTGAAGCAGGAAGACTCGGATGACATTATCGCCCAGCGCCGTGAGATCATGACCGGCAGCAATCAGTTCCTCCTTCTCTGAAATACTGATCCCGTCAATCCGGCTTTGCGTCATGACACGCCGGGCGGTGCGCTGCCAGTCGATCTCGGGCACGTCAAACTCCATGTCGTCCACGAAATTTTCCGCCATTTCGGAAGCCGCGGCAGCCTCCATCCGCAAATCCATTTCCAATTCGACGGAGTTGGCCAGGGTTTCAACAATCTTGGTCAGGCGCAGGCGCCGGAAATGCGGCTGATAGCGCTCCACCAGCTCGGCAAGCCAGAAGAAAAGCTGCAAATCGCGCTCAAAGGCGTCTTCAACACCGGGGCGCAGGATTTTCACCGCAACGTCGCGAAGGACTTCCTCTGCGGCGTCGGGGTCCGTCTCGGTCGGCGCGGGAACAATATCGCGGACCGTCGCGAAATGCACCTGGGCGATAGAGGCGGCGGCGACAGGCTCCGGATTGAATTCCGCGAATAAATCCTCAAGCGTCGCCCCCAGTTCATACTCGATTGTTTCCCGCGCTTCGTCGAACGGGAAGGGGGGCAGGCGATCACGCAGATTGCCGAGGTCGAGAACGATTTCCTCGCCAATCAGGTCGGCCCGCACCGACAGCGCCTGCCCGAGCTTGATAAAGCTGGGGCCCAGCTCCCGAAGGGCATTGGCCAGCCGCTCCCCGTCGCGCAGGTCCTTGCTCCGGGTGGCGCCCAGCGCAAAGACCGGCATTATCTTGCGGAGCAGCACCACGTAAATCGGCAGGCGCTCGAAGTTATCGAGAAAGAACAGCGCATCGTGGCGCGCAAGCGTCCGGGCGATAAAAAGCAGCCGCAGGAAATTATTAAAAATCCGGATCACGAACAATCGCTCCCTTCAGAGCCGCCAGGCGGAATGCAGCGCCGCGATACCGCCGGACAGCCGACGGTACTTGACCTGGTTGAAGCCCGCCTCGCGCAGCATGTCGGCAAACCGGTCCGCGTCGGGAAACTGACGAATGCTTTCAACCAGATATTCATAGGATGGCTTGTCTTTCGCGACAATACCGCCGATTTCAGGAAGAACCTTGAAGGAATAAAAATCATAAATCTCCTTCAATACCGGCGCCTCGACCTTGCTGAATTCCAGGCAGAGGAATCGCCCGCCCGGCTTCAACACCCGATAAGCCTCCTTCAGTGCGCGGGGAATCTCCGTCACATTGCGAATGCCGAACGCAATCGTGTAGGCATCGACGGACTTGTCGGGAAGGGGCAATTCCTGCGCATCGCCATTGACCCAGTCGAGACCGGTAAGCCGTCCCTGATCAATCGCGCGGTCCTGCCCGACGCTCAGCATGGCGTGGTTGATATCGAGAATGGTCACCTTGCCATCCCCGTCAACCGCATCCAGAAAGCGGAAGGCAATATCGCCTGTGCCGCCCGCAACATCAAGAAGATGCTGGCCCTTGCGCGGCATCAGCCAGTCGATCATCGCCGCTTTCCACAACCGGTGGATCCCGCCGCTCATCAAATCGTTCATCAGGTCGTAATTCTCGGCAACACTCTCAAAAACACCGCGCACCAGCCCGGCCTTCTCGTCGCTCGGAACTTCCCGAAACCCGAAATGCGTACTGTCTGAAGACTTGTCCGAAGCTGCCATAGCGCTTTCCGTCCGTTGGCTCTGTTGATCGTCTTTGTTTGGTCGAAACAAGAGCATAGCGCAAGGGCTAAAATAAGGCTACTGTCGCGCCATGCCGGAATTACCAGAAGTCGAAACCGTCTGCCGCGGCCTTGAACAGGCTCTTGTCGGCGACCAGTTCAAATGCGTCACTTTGCGGCGGGCGAATTTGCGCTTTCCGTTCGCCGAGGGGTTTGCCGATGCGCTGACGGGGCGGCGAATAGACGCCGTAACACGGCGGGCGAAATATATCCTGATGTCCTTCGATGGCGGCCCGGTCATGATCGGCCATCTTGGCATGTCCGGCAGTTTTCGCATTGAGCCTGACCCGGATCCGGCCAGCCCGTTCGACAAGCATGACCACGTCATTTTCGAGACTGCACGCGGCTTGCGCGTCCGCTATCACGATCCGCGGCGTTTCGGCTTTATGTTGCTGACGCAACCGGATTTGCTGGCGACGCATCCACAACTCGCCGGGATCGGGCCGGAACCGCTCGGTAACGCGTTCAGCGGACCAGTTCTGGCCGAACGGCTTCGGGCAAAGAAAACCCCGATCAAGAGCGCCCTTCTTGATCAACGGGTGGTCGCGGGCGTGGGCAATATATATGCCTGCGAAGCCCTTTACCGAAGCGGAATATCGCCAAGGCGCCTGGCGGAGAATGTCAAGGGACGGCGCGCCGATGATCTTGCCGCCGCCATCCGCGCCGTCCTTCTGGAGGCGATTGAATCGGGCGGGTCAACCCTTCGCAACTATAGCCACACGACCGGCGAGCTCGGCTATTTTCAGCACCGCTTTCTCGTTTACGACAAGGAAGGAAGCCCGTGCCCGAAAGCGGATTGCACCGGTGTGATCCAGAGAATCGTGCAATCGGGACGATCGACGTTCTTCTGCCCGAAATGCCAGCGCTAGGATTTGGCGCAAGGGCTGGACAAAGACCTTCGCATGAAGATAATGGCGCGAACCACGCAACCAGTAACAGACAGGAAGTTCCCATGGCCTACAATAACATCGCAATCGACACCAAAGGTGCTGTCGGTATCATTCGCCTTGATCGACCGAAGGCGCTGAATGCGCTCTGTGCAGAGCTTTTCATCGAGCTTGCCGACGCCCTTGATAAGTTCGAGGCGGATGAAGCTATCGGCGCCGTTGTCCTGACAGGCTCCGAGAAAGCCTTCGCGGCGGGAGCGGATATCCTGGAAATGCAGCCCAAGACCTATATGGATGTCTATAAGGACAATTTCCTCTGCGGCGAGGCGGAACGGCTTTCCACCTTTCGCAAGCCCGTGATTGCCGCGGTGTCAGGGTATGCGCTTGGCGGCGGCTGCGAGATTGCGATGATGTGCGATTTCATCCTCGCTGCCGATAATGCCCAGTTCGGCCAGCCGGAAATCAAGCTCGGCACCATTCCCGGCCTTGGCGGCACCCAGCGCCTGACCCGTGCGATCGGCAAGGCGAAAGCCATGGAAATGTGCCTGACCGGCCGGATGATGGGCGCGGAGGAGGCGGAGCGCGCCGGGCTGGTCAGCCGGATCGTCCCCCTTGATGACCTGATGGAGGAGGCGGTGAAGGTGGCGGCCGCAATCGCCAAACTCTCCCAGCCGTCCGTCATGATGTGCAAGGAAAGTGTCAACAAGGCCTATGAGACGACATTGCGCGAGGGAATCATGTTTGAACGGCGGGTGTTCCATTCGACATTTTCGACGGAAGACCAGAAGGAAGGGATGTCCGCGTTCGCCGAGAAGCGGACGCCTGATTTCAAAAACCGCTAGAAACCGTGCTGTTATCAGGAGAATAACGTGTCTTCCGGGCCAGAATGGCGGAAATTTGCGAAATCCGGGTGAGAATCGATATTCTTCTGTTGACTGCGTATTTGTCGCTGGTTATAACCCGGCTTCCGAATTTCGAAGCTAAAAGACAGGATTGTCATGGCGCATCATAAATCTGCATTGAAACGCATCCGGCAGACAGACGTCCGGACCGAACGCAACCGGGCCCGTCGCAGCCGTATCCGCACCTTCGTGAAAAAGGTGGAACTGGCCGTAACCGAAGGGGATCAGGCGAAAGCTAATGAAGCGCTTCGCGTTGCGCAGTCTGAACTTACCCGGGGCGTGGTCAAGGGTGTGTATAACAAGAATACGGCCTCGCGCAAGATTTCACGTCTGAATGCGAGAGTGAAAGCCCTTTCCGCCTAAGTCGGGAATCAGCGAAAGAATCAAACCGCGACCCTCATACGGGCCGCGGTTTTTTTGTGGGATTTTGCGCTTTTTAAGGGTGTCTTTTTCCGATAGTTCCCGCCGATTTTTACCAGTTAAGGGCGTTCTTGTGGAAGTGATTACCAGATATTGTAGGTCAAGAATTTGTTGGATCAATTCGGAAAATTATTTTCACATTTCCCACATCCAGTCCCTTGCATGGCCCATAGGGATAAGATTAGTCTGCCCGGTCTCAAGGGAACACTCCCAATCCTAAATCACTGGTTGATAGGTGATAAAGGGGCTGATCGCCCCGCGGGAGTTGTCGTATCCAGTAGCTTGACCGTGTAAAAACAGCGTTGCGTAAAATCTCAGGTGGTTCTTGGGGGAGAGACCACCGAAAATGACTCTTCAGTGATGTTTGAATTCTTGAGGACATCGGTCCGCATTTAAGAGCGAAGGAAACCTGTGAATGACGATTGGGGGAAAGTCCGAAGGCGCCGCCACCTACGCCGGGGATTTGACAGTCCAGGAAACCTGGGAATTGTTGAAAAGCGACCCGGAGGCCGTCCTGATAGACGTGAGAACAACAGCGGAATGGTCCTATGTCGGCCTGCCCGATCTTTCCCCGCTTGGCAAGGCTGTTCAACCGGTCTCCTGGGTCCGGTTCCCGGACATGTCAAAAAACGAAAGCTTCATTGAAGAAATTTCCGCCCTTCAACCGGACAAATCCGCGCCGATGATTTTTCTCTGCCGCTCCGGTGTCCGTTCCATCGCCGCCGCCGAGGCCGCGACACGCGCCGGTTACGCAAAAAGCTATAATGTCCTTGACGGGTTTGAAGGCGGCCCCGATCCGGAAGGTCACCGCGGAAATCTGGGCGGATGGAAATTTGCCGGACTGAAGTGGAAACAGGGTTGATGACGTCGAATAGCGGCCACTGGGAAGAGATCCGGGGAAAACTTCGCGAGGAATTTGGCGAGGCAGCCTTCAATTCATGGCTCAAGAATATCGAGCTCGACCGGATTGAGGGGGAGCAGGTCTGCATGACCCTGCCAACGCGGTTTCTGCGTGACTGGGTTCTCAATAACTACGCCAGCCGCATCCGCCAGCTCTGGGCCACGTCTGACAAGGCCATAAAATCCATTGATATCCGGGTTAAACCGCTGGACAAGAAGAACGGGACAGCACAGAGGCCAACCCTCGGCCTGGGGGAAATAAGCGCCCCGTTCAAGTCGCAGCCGCAGGCAATGGCGGAGACCACAAGCATGGACCCGTCGCTGATGGCGCCACTGGACCCCCGTTTTACCTTCGATAACTTCGTTGTTGGCAAATCGAACGAACTGGCCCATGCCGCCGCCCGCCGCGTGTCGGAGGCAAAAGACTCCGTCCCGTTCAATCCGCTTTACATTTATGGCGGGGTCGGGCTTGGCAAGACTCACCTGATGCATGCCATTGGTCACGCCATCGCCGCCAACTGCCCGAAGAAACGCGTGCTGTATCTGTCGGCGGAAAAATTCATGTACCGCTTTATCCGCGCGCTCCGGTTCAAGGATACGATGAACTTCAAGGACCAGTTCCGCTCCGTCGATGTCCTGATGATCGACGATGTGCAGTTTATCGCCGGCAAGGACAGCACACAGGAGGAGTTCTTCCATACGTTCAACGCGCTGGTCGACCAGAACCACCAGATTATCATCTCCGGCGATCGATCCCCCACCGACCTTGAGGGGATGGAGGAGCGGATGCGCTCCCGCCTCGGCTGGGGCCTTGTTGCCGATATCCATCCCACGGACTATGAACTGCGCCTCGGTATCCTGCAATCGAAGGTCGAACAGGGAAAGATCACGATCGACCGGCGCATTCTGGAGTTTCTGGCCCATCGCATCACGTCCAATGTGCGCGAGCTGGAAGGAGCGCTCAACCGGGTGCTGGCCTATTCCGATCTTGTCGGGCGCTCCGTGACCCTTGAAAGCACCCAGGAAGTGCTGAGCGATCTATTGCGCGCCAATGACAGGCGGATCACCATCGAGGAGATCCAGAAAAAGGTGGCTGAGCATTACAATATCCGGATGTCGGACATGCATTCCGCCCGCCGGGCCCGCGCCGTCGCCCGCCCGCGCCAGGTGGCCATGTATCTGGCCAAGCAGCTGACCTCGCGCTCGCTGCCGGATATCGGCCGGAAATTCGGCGGTCGCGATCATACAACGGTCATGCATGCGCTTCGCAAGATTGATGAGCTTTGTCAGAGCGATGTTGGCCTGTCGGAAGATATCGACCTGTTGATGCGGATGCTGGAAGGCTAACCGCGGCGGTTTTCCCCGCTTCACTCGCAATCCGCGCCCTCGCAAGGGCCTTCGCTCCGCTTGACGGGCGAATTGCCTTTTGTATAAGGTCAGCGGGTTCAGAAAACTCACAAAAACAAGCCATAAGAACGGGACTTCCCTTTGGAGAGAACACAGACCGAGGACGCGGTTCGCTGGCGTGAAATCCTCAACCGCAAATATGGCGTTGCCCTGGCGCTTGTCTGCCTTGGCATCTGGCTGCATGCGGCGGACAGCCTGCTTGTAGCGACCATGATCCCGGCCATCGTCGCGGATATCGGCGGGGCAGAGCTGATTTCCTGGACTGTCGCGCTGTATGGCATCGGGTCCATCGTCGCCGGGGCATCCAGTGGCCTGCTGGCGGTGCATTACGGATTGCGTGGCCCCATGAGCCTTGCGGCACTTATCTTCGCGCTTGGCTGCGCCGTAAGTGCCCTTGCGCCGGAAATGTGGGTCGTGCTCGTCGGGCGCCTGTTTCAGGGGCTTGGCGGCGGCGGACTGATGGCACTGGCCTTCGTTTCGGTCAGCACTCTCTTCCCGAGGCGTTTGACGGCGCGGGCGATGGGGGCAATTGCGACATTATGGGGTATTTCCGCCTTTATCGGGCCCTTGGTGGGTGGCCTTTTCGTGGAATACGGAACCTGGCAGGGCGGTTTCTGGTTTTTCGCCGCTCAGGCGATCCTGATGGCGATCTGGGTCATGGTCACGCTCCGCAAAAGCAAAAAGCCGGAAGGAAGGGATCATATCCGCTTTCCGGTCTGGCGATTACTCTGGCTCTCCGTCGGGGTATTTTTCATCGCCTATGGAGGGATAGAGGTCTCCGTTCTTCAAACCGGCCTGTTTGTCATTCTCGGCATCGGCGCGCTGACCCTCTTTCTTGTCCTGGACGGACGGAAAGGCCAGAGCCGCCTGTTGCCCCCGGCGCCGCTCAATATCACGAGGCCGGTCGGCGCGGCGCTGGTACTCGTCCTGTCCTTCTCCATCACGACGGTCGCGATCACCGTCTATGGGCCCTATCTGATCACGATCCTCCATGATCAGCCGCCCATCGTCGGCGGATATGTGATGGCCTGCATGTCCATCGGCTGGGCGCTTGTCGCCTTCCTCATTTCCGGCGTTCCGGAAAAACATGATGGCAAGATGATCACCATCGGGATGCTGATGGTGACGGCCAGCCTGCCGGGCTACGCCTATAGCCTGCCCTACGGGCCGGTGTGGCTCATCGCGATCTTCGCCGCGCTGCAGGGCGGCGGCTTCGGGGCCGCCTGGACCTTTATCCTGCGCCGGTCCATCAGGCTTGCCCCGGAAGGAGAACATGAGCGGGTCTCCGGGGCTATCCCGACACTGCAACGGCTGGGCTATGCGATCGGGGCGGGCTATGTGGGGATTCTTGCGAATGCCGCCGGCCTGTCGGAAGCGGCGAACACCGCAACCATCACACTGGTCGCCGGGCTGATCCCGCTGGCCTGCCTGCCCGCGGCGGCCATCGGACTTGTGGCAACCGTCCGATTTACCCGCGCCAGAACGCCCTCCTGAACCAGCCGTTTGAACGCCTGCTGGCAACCCCCTGATTTTACAGGCAATTTCGGCCCCATTTCCGCCCCCTGGCGCAAGGCGAAATACCTGTTTTTCCGAGCCCGTCTCTGCTATAGTGCGACGGCATCTTCTTTGACCATGCGAAATTGATTCAGGTTTATGAATCAATTTCTTACGGTCAGGCGGATTTGCCGGTCGCGGGAGAATTTTGTTGAAGTAACCGGCGTTTATCGGGCATAATAGAGGCCCTTTTTAAGTAACCTATTTGAAGCCTGATTGAGCCAATGAAACTGACAATAGAACGCTCCGCTTTGCTGACATCCCTGAGCCATGTGCAAAGCGTTGTCGAACGCCGCAACACAATCCCGATCCTCGCCAATATCCTGCTGATTGCCGAGGATGGATCGCTTGGCCTGACGGCGACCGATCTCGACATCGCCATCAATGAAAAAGTCGCGGCGAATATCAGCACGGAGGGGGCAATCACCGTTCCGGCTCATCTACTTCATGACATCATTCGCAAGCTGCCCGAAGGCAGCCAGGTGGAGCTTGACTATAAAAGCGCCGACGGCCGGATCTATGTCCTTTGCGGCCAGTCGAAATTTGCGCTGGCCTGCCTGCCGCAGGATGATTTCCCGGTCATGGAAACCAGCCAGCTTCCGCATAATTTCACGATACCGGCAAATGTTCTCAAACGGCTGATCGACAAGACCCGTTTTGCCATCTCGACGGAAGAGACCCGCTATTACCTGAACGGCATTTACCTGCACACCGCCGAGACGGAGGGCGTGTCGATGCTGCGCGCCGTGGCAACGGACGGTCACCGGCTGGCCCGCGTTGAAACGCCGATCCCGGCCGATGCAAAAGGGATGCCCGGCGTTATCGTGCCGCGCAAGGCCGTCAATGAAGTGCTCCGCCTGATTGATGAGCGGGACGAGGCCGTGTCCATTTCGCTTTCCGACACCAAGATCAGCTTCTCCTTCGGGGATACATTGCTGACCTCCAAGCTGATCGACGGCACCTTTCCCGATTACGAGCGGGTTATCCCGTCGGGCAATGACAAGGTGCTGGAGCTGGATGGAAAATCCTTCGCCCAGGCCGTGGACCGGGTGTCCACTGTCGCAACCGAGAAAACACGCGCCATCAAGCTGTCGCTCAGCAATGGCATGATAACCCTGTCGGCGACGGGCGCAGACGCCGGCAGCGCAACGGAAGAAGTCTCCGCATCCTATAGTGCGGGCGACATGGAAATCGGTTTTAACTCGAAATACCTGTTGGATATCACCGGTCAGATCGATGGCGACAACGCGCGCTTCCTGTTTGCTGACTCCGGATCGCCAACCATTGTCACGGACGGCGCCGATGAAGGCGCGCTCTATGTCCTGATGCCAATGCGGGTATAAGGTGGCAATCGTCGCAATGACATGGCCCGACGGGCCAAAGCGATGGATTTCACCATAGAGGAGCCGTTTGTGTCCGCCTATGTTATTACGCGCCTGATTTTGACAGATTTTCGTAATTATACGCATTTGAAGGTTGAGACAGATGACCGCCCGGTCGTTCTCACCGGTGCGAATGGCAGCGGCAAAACCAACCTTCTGGAAGCCATCTCCTTCCTCACGCCGGGGCGGGGATTGCGGCGGGCGAAACTGTTGGAGGCGGCGAATACAAAGGGCGATGGCGGATGGGCCGTTGCCGCGGATGTCCGCTCGGATGGCGGGGAAAGCACGCTTGGAACCGGCCTGATTAACGGTCCGGCGACTGACAGCAAAGAAGGATCGGAGCGTCGCTCGGTCAGGATTGACGGACAGAATATGAGCGGATCAACCGCGCTGGCGGAATATATCAGGGTCAGTTGGCTGACCCCGCAGATGGACCGCCTGTTTCAGGAAGGCGCCGGGGGGCGCCGCCGGTTTCTTGACCGGCTGACCTTCGGTTTCGATCCGGCCCACGGCAAACGCATGACATCCTTCGAGAAAGTCATGCGGGAGCGGAACCGGTTGTTGAAGGACGGGCGGTATGACCGTCACTGGCTCGGCTCGCTGGAGCGGACGCTGGCGGAAACGGGAACGGCCATTGCCGCCGCGCGGCGCGAAACGGCGGCGCGACTGAACAGCGCCATGGCCGCCACGGAGACGGGAAGCGCCTTTCCAAAGGCCGAGCTGAGCGCACAAGGGCTGCTCGAAGGCTGGCTTGAGGATATGGCCGCGCTATTGGTGGAAGACAGATACCGCGCCGAGCTGGAGGCGTCACGGCGTCTGGACAGCGCGGCAGGCAGCACAACCATCGGTCCGCACCGGAGCGATCTGGGCGTACTGCACAAGGAGAAAGGCATGCCCGCAGGCCTTTGTTCGACGGGCGAGCAAAAAGCCTTGCTGATCTCCATCATCCTTGGGGATGCAAGGTTGCAGGCGGGACGGCAGGGACGGGCGCCGGTCCTGTTGCTCGACGAGATTACGGCGCATCTGGATCAAACGCGGCGTATCGCCCTGTTTGACGAGATTGATGAAATGAAGACGCAAGCCTGGATGACAGGCACCGATTATGCCCTGTTTTCCGAACTTGGAGACCGGGCGCAGTTTTTGACGGTCGACAATGGCAGCATTTGCCGCACGACCGTCCGCTGAAAGGGAAGACAAGGTAATGAGTAACACACCGGAGCAATCGGATGCAGCGGAATATGGCGCGGACTCCATCAAGGTCCTGAAGGGTCTTGATGCGGTCCGCAAGCGCCCGGGCATGTATATCGGCGATACCGATGACGGTTCGGGTCTGCATCACATGGTCTACGAGGTTGTGGACAACGCCATTGACGAATCCCTCGCCGGGCATTGCGACCTTATTTATGTCGCGCTCAATCCCGATGGTTCCGTCACCGTGCGTGACAACGGGCGCGGTATCCCGGTTGACATGCATGAGGAGGGCGTCTCCGCCGCCGAGGTTATCATGACGCAGCTTCATGCAGGCGGCAAGTTCGACCAGAATTCCTACAAGGTCTCCGGCGGCCTGCATGGCGTCGGCGTGTCGGTTGTGAACGCGCTGTCAACCCGGCTGGATATGAAGATCTGGCGCAATAACAAGGAACATCGCCTCAGTTTCTCGCATGGGGAACCTATCGGCGCTCTCGAAATCACCGGCGATGCCCAGGACAAGAGCGGGACCGAGATTACCTTTACGCCGTCCCCCGGGACCTTTACCAATATCAAGTTCGATTTCGCAACGCTGGAACACCGCCTGCGCGAGCTCGCTTTCCTCAATTCCGGGGTCTATATCCAGATCAATGATCTCCGGTCGGCGGAACCGGTCACTGTCGACCTTCACTATGAGGGCGGCATTTCCGCCTTTGTGAAGTATCTTGACCGGTCGAAAAGCCCGCTGATCACGGAAACCATTGATCTTTCAGCAGAAAGAGAAGGCGTTACGGTCGAGGCGTCGCTTGAATGGAATGACAGCTACCATGAAAATGTGCTTTGCTTCACCAACAACATCCCGCAGCGCGACGGCGGCACCCATCTTGCCGGTTTCCGCGCGGCGCTGACCCGCTGCATCAACCAGTATGCAACCTCAAGCGGGATCGCGAAGAAGGAAAAGGCCGTCATCACGGGTGATGACGCGCGCGAAGGACTGACCTGTGTTGTCTCGGTCAAGGTGCCGGATCCGAAGTTCTCGTCGCAAACCAAGGACAAGCTGGTCTCCAGCGAAGTGCGGCCCATCGTCGAAAGCTCGGTCTATGACGCGTTGACCCAATGGTTCGAAGAGCACCCGAATGACGCCAAAATCGTGATCTCCAAGGTCATCGAGGCCGCTACGGCACGTGAAGCAGCAAGAAAAGCGCGCGAGCTTACCCGGCGCAAGGGCGCGCTTGATATTTCCAGCCTGCCCGGAAAACTTGCCGATTGTCAGTCGAAAGACCCCGCCGTGTCGGAACTGTTCCTGGTCGAGGGCGACAGTGCCGGTGGTTCCGCCAAGCAGGGACGGGATCGCCATAACCAGGCGGTTCTGCCGCTTCGGGGTAAAATCCTCAATGTCGAGCGCGCGCGCTTCGACCGGATGCTCTCCTCCAATGAAATCGGCACGATGATTACCGCGCTGGGCACCGGGATCGGGCCGGAAGAGTTCGATATCGGGAAGGCGCGCTATCACAAGATCATCATCATGACAGACGCCGACGTGGACGGATCCCACATCCGGACCCTGTTGCTCACTTTCTTCTACCGGCAGATGCCGGAACTGGTCGAAAAGGGCTATCTCTATATCGCGCAGCCGCCGCTTTACAAGGTCGCGAAAGGGAAATCGTCGGTGTATCTGAAAGACCAGAAGGCCATGGATGACTACCTGATCGACCAGGGCCTTGAAGAGGTGGTGCTGGAGCTTGCCTCAGGGGAACAACGAAGCGGAGAGGATCTTCGCGCCCTCGTCGCCCGCGCCCGTCAGGCCCGCGATCTCATTGACGCCATTGCCCGCATTCAAAACCGTCCCGTTGTCGAACAGGTGGCGATTGCCGGTGCGTTGAGTGATGAGGTTTTGAGCGATCCGGTCCGCGGGCCCGCCGCCGCCGAATTTGTCGCCAGAAGGCTGGATGCCATCTCCTCGGAGACGGAACGGGGCTGGATTGGCGAAATCCTGCCCGACTACAGCCTGAAATTCAGCCGCGAAGTCCGTGGCGTGACCGAAGTACAGCTTGTCGACAGCAACCTCATCCATTCCGCCGAGGCGCGCCAGCTTAACTCCATGAAGGACGAGTTGCAGACCATCTATGCGCAGGCCTCAACCTTCATTCATAAAGACAAGCGGCAGGT
Source organism: Sneathiella sp. (assembly GCA_040880045.1). Classification (GTDB taxonomy): domain Bacteria; phylum Pseudomonadota; class Alphaproteobacteria; order Sneathiellales; family Sneathiellaceae; genus Sneathiella. Next base: position 614 of record JBBDJF010000073.1, on the reverse strand, counting down.
TATCTATTCGCCGCTGGAACTGATGGAAATGATCACCAATCTTGGCAAGCGCGGCCTGTCAATCCAGCGTTACAAAGGGCTGGGCGAGATGAACCCGGAACAGCTCTGGGAGACAACGCTTGATCACGAGGCGAGAACGCTGCTTCAGGTCCGTATCAATCACGGGGATGAAGCGGATGAAGTCTTCTCGACCCTGATGGGCGATGTGGTCGAGCCACGGCGCATTTTCATTCAGGATAACGCCCTGAAAGTCAGCTTCCTCGATACCTGACCGGGCGGAAGATTCGAAGCAGTGTCACGAGTAAAGGAGTAAATGTCATGACCTCCCGAACCGATGCAAAGCTGGTGGCGGAAACGCCGGTTCTGGCATCCCTCAATATCCGGAAAACGGTGGATTTCTATATCGCGAAGATGGGATTTCGGGAGGTTTACGCGCAGGAGAATAACTACGCCGTGACCGCCCGGGACGGGATCGAGGTGCATTTCTGGTTTTGCAAGGACCCGGGCATTCCCAAGCTGACAAGCTGCCGGATCGAGGTGAACGGTGTCGATGCGTTCTACAAGCTTTGCCAGGAAAGCGACCTTGTGCATCCCAACGCACCGCTTCACGACAC
>JBBDJF010000072.1:0-20173 GCA_040880045.1 Sneathiella sp. | reverse complement strand
AAGCGCGAAAAACTCGCATTGCAGCGGCACAACAACCGCATGCACCGCCACCATCGCATTTAACGTCAACAGGTTGAGTGACGGCGGACAATCAACAAGAATATAATCGTAATCGCCCCGCACGTCGGACACCGCATCATAAAGCCGGTGGCTGCGCCGGTCCAGCTCGATCAGCTCCAGCTCCGCGCCGGAAAGATCGGCGGTTGAGGGCACCACATGAAGCTGCGGGATATTGGTCTTGTGAATGGCCGCCCGGATGGTCGTTTCCCCCATAAGAACACCATAAACATTCTCATGGCGGTCATCGCGCCCGATCCCGAGACCCGTGCTCGCATTCCCCTGGGGGTCGATGTCGATAATCAGGACTTTCTGGCCAATCGCCGCCAGGGCCGTCGCCAGATTTATGGTTGTGGTGGTTTTTCCAACGCCGCCTTTTTGATTGGCAATGGCCAGAATACGCGCAGATACCAGATTATGAAGACTTGCCACATCGTTACTCATGATTTTCAGGCCTCTCTTGACTATGATCGGCGGCGCAGCTTGGAAATTTTCAAAATGCAACCGTCTTCACTTGTTAAACTACGAAGTTTCTTGATCTCCATATTCCAACATTTAGAGGCAACCGTCAATTCCTCATCTACATCTTGTCCCTTTAAAAAGAATAATTCTGTGTCTTTCCGGACAAAAGGCTCCGCAAGCGCCAGCAGCTTTTCAAGCGGTGCGAGCGCCCGGGCGGAAATAAGATCGGCGGCAAAGGGCTCCATCGCTTCAATCCGGCTGTTATGAACGGCAAGCCCCGCCGATGTTTCACGTGAAACATTTTGCATGAACAGGCATTTGCGCTGATCGCTTTCGACCGCATGAACATCAAACTTACTGCAAATCGCGATAACCAGCGGCGGGAACCCGGCCCCGCTACCAAGATCAACCCAGCGCCCCGTCGATCTTTCTGTGTGGGACAGCAGCTGTGCGCTATCCAGCATGTGTCGCCGCCAGAGGTCCGGTAATGTCGATTTTCCGACGAGGTTGATCGCCTTTTGCCATTTCAGGAGCAGGTCAGCGTATATTTTGAGACGGTCCAATGTTTCACGTGAAACATTTACCTTCGATAAAAATTCTTCCGGCCCGAAAAAAGGTTGCGGATCAGCCATGCTTGCGATGCGCCCCGCGCTTCACATGGGACAGAAGCGCCGTCAGTGCCGCCGGTGTTACGCCGGAGATTCGTGCCGCCTGCCCCAGCGTTGTCGGGCGTACCGCCGCGAGCTTTGTCCGCACCTCCATGGAGAGGCCCGCCACCGCCTCGAACACCATGTCCTCGGGCAGCTGGAGCGCTTCATCCTTGCGAAAGTCCCGTATGTCGGACTTCTGCCGGTCAAGATAGCCGCTATATTGGGCATCAATCGCAATTTGTTCCAGGATTTCCGCCTTGAAGCCGGACAGCTCCGGCCAGACGCGCATAATATCCGCTGTATCAATATCCGGATAAGCCAGCAGGTCGGTCGCCGTTCGGCGCACCCCGTCCTGATTGACATTAAATCCATGGCGGCGGGCTTCATTAGGAGTCAGGTTAAGGCGGTTGAAATGCGCACGGGCGCGCTCAAGCTCTTCCCTTTTCACCCTATAGGCCGATTCGCGCGCCGAACCCACGCATCCAAGTTCGATTCCCCGCCCCGTCAGCCGCTGGTCCGCGTTATCCGCCCGGAGAATCAACCGATACTCAGCGCGAGATGTAAACATCCGGTAGGGCTCCTTCGTGCCCCGGGTCACCAGGTCATCGATCATCACGCCGATATAGGCATCCGCCCGGTCGAGAATGAAATTCTCTCCCCCGCCCGCGCGCCGCGCCGCGTTTAGCCCCGCCATCAGGCCCTGCGCCGCGGCCTCCTCATATCCGGTGGTGCCGTTGATCTGCCCCGCGAGATAGAGATTCCTGAGTCGTCGTGTCTCCAATGTCGGCTTCAATTCGCGCGGATCGACGAAATCATATTCGATGGCATAACCCGGGCGGTAATAGTCGACCTTCTCCAGACCGGGGATCGACCGAAGGAATGCCATCTGCACATCCTCCGGCAGGGATGTTGAAATGCCGTTGGGATAGATCGTATCGTCGTCCAGGCCTTCCGGTTCCAGAAAAATCTGGTGACCCGGCTTTTCCGCGAAACGAACGACCTTATCCTCTATGGAGGGGCAATATCTCGGGCCCGTCCCTTCAATCTGGCCGGAATACATCGGCGCCCGGTGGAGGTTGTCCCGGATAATCCGGTGTGTCTCCTCCGTTGTCGTCGTGATATGGCAGGAAATCTGCGGGGTTGTGATCTTTTCTGTCAAAAAGGAAAAGGGCACGGGAATATCGTCCCCGGGTTGTTCCTCAAGCACCGACCAGTTGATCGTCCCGCCCTTCAGCCGCGCCGGTGTCCCGGTCTTCAACCGCCCGAGCTTGAATCCCGCGCGCTCCAGGGTGTTGGACAGGCCATTCGACGGAGCATCACCGATCCGGCCCGCCGGGATTTTCGTCTCCCCCAAATGAATAAGACCCCGCAGGAACGTCCCCGTGGTCAAAATCACCTTGCCACAGGGAATTTCCGCTCCATCCCCGGTGATAACGCCCGAAACAGCACCGTCCTTCACAATCAGGTCTTCCACCGCCGCCGCGCGGACCTCAAGATTTGCCTGATTCTGAAGGGTCGCCTGCATGGCCTGACGATAGAGCTTGCGGTCCGATTGCGCACGCGGACCGCGGACCGCAGGGCCCTTGCGGCGATTGAGAAGCCGGAACTGGATCCCCGCCGCATCGGCCACGCGACCCATGATACCGTCCAGCGCGTCAACCTCCCGCACCAGATGGCCCTTGCCAAGCCCGCCGATGGCCGGATTGCAGGACATTTCACCGATCGTTTCAAGCTTATGGGTGATCAGGAGTGTATCGGCCCCAAGACGCGCGGAGGCCGCCGCCGCCTCACAGCCCGCGTGCCCTCCACCGATTACAATGACATCATACCGCTTCATCGCCGCATCCTTGAATTTCCGCCCTTACATATAGGGAATCAGGGCTATATACAAGCCGGGAACATCCGGGTCGCCCAAAATGTTTCACGTGAAACATTGCAGAAGGTCAATTCTCCGCCTTCCTACTTTCCGATGCAGAAATCACCGAAGATGACATCCAGCACATCTTCCACATCGACCCGCCCGGTAATCCGCCCGAGCGCCCGCACGGCGAGGCGAATATCCTCCGCCGCCAGCTCCGGCTCCGCCGATCCATCGAACCGCGCAAGGGCGGCAACGCATTCCTCAAGCGCCAGCCGATGGCGAACCCGGGTCAACGCCGGGGCTCCGGAAAGGTCAAGCCGGTCCGTCACGTCGATTTCAAGGGCGGACAGCAGCTCATCGAGCCCCGCCCCCTCGATCACAGATAACGGAAAAAAGCGCGGTACGGCCTCTGTTTCCGGCGTCTTCGCGACAAGATCAATTTTATTGACCAGGCGATAGTCTCCCTCCGTCAGAAGATCGGCGAATTCATCCGGAACGCCCGGGGAGTCCGCCGTTGTCATGAAAAGGCGGATATCCGCCCGTTCGGCCCGCGCCCGCGCCCGCCGGACCCCTTCGCGCTCGATCATATTGTCAGAGTTGCGCAGCCCCGCCGTATCGACAATGGTCACCGGATAACCCGCAAGATCCATCGGCACCTCGATGATATCGCGGGTCGTCCCCGCCTCGTCCGAGACAATCGCGGCATCCCGGCGGGCCAGAGCGTTCAGCAGGCTCGATTTCCCGACATTGGGACGGCCGAGAATGACGACATCCAGCCCGTCACGAATTTTTTCCCCGCGATGGCCATCGGAAAGATGCGCGGTGATCTCATCTTTCAGGGCCGAAATCTTCGGCGCCACCGCCGCGGCCACTCCGCCCGGCAAATCCTCATCCGGAAAGTCGATATCCGCTTCAAGATGCGCGAGGGAAGAAATCAAGGCCGCGCGCCATCCCTCATAAATCCGCCCGAGCTCGCCCCGCATCTGGCGCAGGGCCTGATGCGCCTGAGCTTCTGTTTCTGCATTAACGAGATCGCCGAGGCCTTCCGCTTCGGTCAGGTCCATCTTGCCATGCTCAAAGGCGCGGCGGGTAAACTCCCCTGGAAGCGCGGGACGGCACCCCTGAAAAGCGGACAGCTCCTCAAACAGCGCGGCGAGAATGGCCGGGCCGCCATGCAAATGCAGCTCCACCACATCCTCGCCCGTGAAGCTGTCCGGGCCCGAAAAAATAATGACAAGTGATTGATCTATAATCGTTTTTTTATTCGCACGATATATATTTCGCAAACTCGCAACCCGCAATTCAGGCAATGGCTTGCGGGTAATTTCCTCAAGGACCGTCATGGCCGCCGGGCCGGAAACACGCACCACCGCGACCCCGGCGCGACCCCGGCCGCTCGCCAGCGCATAAATCGTGTCGGTAAAACTCATTGCCGGACCCTAAAGCTGACGCGGGCGGTTATTTCCCGTCATTGTCGCCTTTGGCAAATTGCGACCAGAACAGCTTCTGCATTTGCTCCATGCCCTGAATGCCGGCGGGAAGCCATGTTTTCATCATGCTTTCCGGATCAAGATTGCCGATATTCTCCAGCATCCTGGCCTGCAGTTCCTTCATGACCGCCTCCTGCATCTTCTCGACTTCCGGCAACCCGAGAAAAGTCCTTGCTTCCTGCGGCGTGCAATCAATATCAACTGTTATCTTCATGAGCGGTATACTCCTCATTGATCCGGCGACGGTTGCTCTGCTACAACAAACCCCATAGCTTCCTATATACCTAACAGGGGTGCAAGAACAGGTTTCAGATGAAAAATTTACTCGGCGCGGAAACAAGCCCCTATCTTCTCCAGCATCAGGATAACCCGGTGCATTGGCAACCCTGGAGCGCGGAAACACTGGCGCTGGCGAAAAAGGAAGGCAAACCGATACTGCTCAGCGTCGGTTATGCCGCCTGTCACTGGTGCCATGTGATGGCGCATGAGAGCTTCGAGAATGACGCGACCGCCGCGCTGATGAACGATCTTTTCATCAATATCAAGGTCGACCGGGAGGAACGGCCCGACATCGACCAGATATACCAGACCGCCCTCGCGCTTCTCGGCGAGCAGGGTGGCTGGCCGCTGACCATGTTCCTCAATTCAAGCGGGGAGCCGTTCTGGGGCGGCACCTATTTTCCACCCGCCAACTCCTACGGCCGGCCGGGGTTTCAGAATGTCCTGCAGACAGTATCGGATATTTTCAGGAATGAACCCGAGAAAGTCACCAAAAACCGCGATGCGTTGAAGGAGGCCCTGAGAAATCTCAACCGGGGGGGGCTGGACGGAGACCGCCCGAAGCTGACGATGGAGGTCCTGGAACGGATTGCCGCCCGCTATGCCGAGGAAGCGGACCCGGTACATGGCGGGATCGGCTCCGCGCCGAAATTCCCGCAAACCTACGTGCTGGAGAATATCTGGCGGAGTTACCTGCGCACCGGCGATGCCACCCTCTCTGAAATCGTGGTCAAGGCCCTCACCGCCATGTCCCAGGGCGGGATCTATGATCATCTCGGCGGCGGTTTTGCCCGCTATTCGACCGATACCTTCTGGCTCGCCCCCCATTTCGAGAAAATGCTCTATGACAATGCGCAGATCCTTGATCTGCTGCTGATCGTGCATCATGAAACGAAATCGGAGCTGTTCGAAGAACGCATTTACGAGACGATCAGGTGGCTGCTCCGTGAAATGACAACGCTGGAGGGCGGGTTTGCCGCCACCATCGATGCGGATTCCGAGGGCGTTGAGGGGAAGTTCTATGTCTGGACCAAGAACGAGATCGACGAAATTCTCGGCGATCATGCGCCGCATTTTGAGGAAGTATACGGTGTCGTGCCTGAAGGAAACTGGGAAAATACCAATATTCTCAATCGGTTAAAATATCCGGACCGGCTCGATATCGAGGCTGAAGCGGCGTTGGCGCCATGGCGCCAGAAACTGTTTGAGCGCCGCGAGACGCGCGTCCGACCCGGACTTGATGACAAGGTGCTGACCGACTGGAACGGCCTGATGATCGCAACTCTCGCCCGCGCCGGTCAGTATTTCGGGGAAGCCCACTGGATCGCGGCGGCGGAGAGCGCCTTTGTTGCCATCACAACCCATTCCACGGAAGAAAGTGGCCGTCTCTCTCACAGCTTCCGGCTTGGACGGGCGCAGCATACGGGGCTTCTGGATGATTACGCCAATATGGCGCGCGCCGCCCTCGCCCTATATGAGATAACCGGCAAGGGGTTCTACCTGGAACGCGCCGAACAATGGGTTGATATTCTCGACAGGCATTTCTGGGATAACAACGGCGGTGGTTATTTCTACACCGCCGATGATGCGGAGGCCCTGATCGTCCGCAGCAAGAACGCCCATGACAATGCGGTTCCCGCTGGCAACGGCACAATGCTGGAAGTTCTGGCAAAGCTGCACCTGCTGACCGGGAAACGGGAGCCGTTCGAGAAGGCAACCGGGCTCCTGCGCTGTTTCTCGGCGGAACTGGCACGAAATTTCTTCCCCCTCGCGACCCTGCTCAATAACTTCGAGACATTGGTCAATGCGCGGCAGGTGATTATCATCGGCCAGCGGAGTGATCCACAAGCCATTGACCTGATTAATGTTTTAATGGATTTCAGCCTGCCGTCGAAGGTCGTGAACGTGCTGGAGGACACCAGCAACCTCCCCTTCGATCATCCAGCAAAGGGCAAGACAAAGCTTGACGGCAAGGCGACGGCCTATCTCTGTACCGGGCCGACCTGTTCCCTGCCTGCCAATTCCGTTGTCGGTTTCGCCAGCCTGTTGAAGGAAGCAACGCAACATGCCCCAGCTTAGCCTGCATAGCCCGGTCGGCGATCTCACGGTCACCGAGGAGGATGGCATTATCATTTCCCTCGATTGGGGATGGGTGCCGACGGAATGGCAAAGCGCAACGCCGCTTCTTGACCGCGCCGTGGACCAGCTGAACCGGTATTTCGACGGGGAGATTGGCGATTTTGATCTCCCCCTCACACCGCCCGGCACGGAATTCCAGAAAAAAGTCTGGGCGGAGATGCTGAAAATCCCGGCCGGGAAGACAAAAAGTTACGGCGAGATCGCGAAGATCCTGAAATCGGCGGCGCAACCGGTCGGCACCGCCTGCGGCGCCAACCCGATCCCCATCATCATTCCCTGTCACAGAGTGCTTGCGGCGGGCGGCAGGATGGGGGGATACTCCGGCCTTGGCGGACTGGAGACGAAAACCGCGCTGCTCCGGCTTGAAAAAGCCTTGCCGCCTGAACAACAACGGCTTGAACTTTAAATAATCTGTGGGCGCAGATAAAAAGGAAAAACAATGACAAAAGCGATGATACAAACTGAAGTCGGCGGGCCCGAGGTCATGAAATGGCAGGATATCGAGCTTGGCAGCCCCGGAAAAGGGGAAGTCCGCCTGCGCCATACCGCTGTCGGACTCAATTTCATCGATGTCTATTTCCGCACCGGGCTTTATCCGGCGCCGCTGCCGCTCACCACCGGAATGGAGGCCGCCGGCGTGATCGAGGAACTCGGCGAGGGTGTCTCCGGGTTCAAGGTCGGCGATCGCGTCGCCTATGCGGGCCGCCCCATTGGCGCCTATGCAGAGGCCCGGGTGATGCCCGCGGATAACCTGATCAAGCTGCCCGACAGCATTGATGACAAGACAGGCGCGGCGATGATGCTGCAGGGCATGACGACGGAATATCTCCTGCAGCGAACGTTTCACGTGAAACAAGGCGATACCATCCTGTTTCATGCCGCCGCCGGGGGCGTCGGGCTCTTCGCCTGCCAATGGGCGCGGCATATCGGCGCGACGGTGATCGGCACGGTCGGATCGGAGGAAAAGGCGGAACTGGCGAAAGCCCACGGCTGCGCCCATACCATCCTCTATCGGGAGGAGGATTTCCACAAACGGGTTATGGAAATCACCGATGGCAAGGGCGTCCCGGTGGTGTATGACGCCATTGGCCAGCAAACCTTCGAAAAATCCCTCGATTGCCTCGCCCCGCGCGGGTTGATGGTTTCCTTCGGCAATTCCTCGGGCCCGGTGAAGAATTTTGATCTCGCGGTCCTCGGGGCGAAAGGCTCCCTCTATGTCACCCGGCCATCGCTGATGACCTATAATGCCAAACGCGCGGATCTCGAAAAATCCGCCGGCGACCTGATGGACCTCGTTGGCAGCGGCGCGATCAAGGTCAATATCGGCCAGACCTATCCGCTTTCCGAGGCCCGCAAGGCCCATGAAGACCTTGAGGGGCGCAAAACCACCGGATCGACCGTGTTTACAGTGTAAAATCAGCTTGACAGTAATTACATATGTAATTACATACTGTAAAAACTACGGTGGACTATGTGATGTCGAGTGAAATTGATAAAAAACCGGCGGGCTTTGAAACCAGGCTGCGCAAGACAGGAAGTGCCGTGGGGGCGACAATCCCCGCGGAATTCCTGCGTCATCTTGATTTAAAAGCCGGTGACGAAGTAACCGTCAGCATTGAAGAAAACGGCGTGAAAATCATCAAGTCCGACCCGGAATTCGACGCCGATATGGCCCATTACGAGGTGATTGAGGATCGTTTCGCCCCGGCATTCCGCAAATTGGCGGAATAATGGCGCTACACCTGCCGTCAAAGGCGGTGATGCTGGCAGTTCATAAAAAACAGCTGGAACGGTTTGGCGGCGCGCCCGGCATTCGCGATGACGGCGGCATTGACGCCGCCCTTGCCCGGCCGCATCAGATGATTGCCTATGGCGGCGAGGATGTGGATATTTTCCGGATAGCCGCCGCCCTTATGTACAGCCTGACCAAGAACCGCCACCCTTTTACCGATGGCAACAAACGAGTCGGGCTCGCCATGCTGCTGCTCACTCTTCGCAAGAACGGCTGGTCGCTGGATATCACCAATGACCAGGCCATCGACATGACGCTCAAGATAGCTGATGGCACGATGAGTGAAAGCGAGCTTGTCGATTATTGCCGCGAGAAATCAGTGTCTCTGGACGACTAAAAAAGGCGCCTCACCCGGGCGCCTTTTTAATGTAACAAATTGATTTTATTACGTATTCATGGAATCGAAAAAATCGTCGTTGGTTTTGCTGTGCTTGAGTTTGTCGAGCAGGAATTCCATGGCGTCGGTGGTGCCCATCGGGTTGAGGATACGGCGGAGCACCCACATTTTCTGCAAGGTGGCCTTGTCGACCAGCAATTCCTCTTTCCGGGTGCCGGATTTCGTGATGTCGATGGACGGGAAGACACGTTTGTCGGAAAGCTTGCGATCAAGAATGATTTCCGAGTTACCGGTGCCCTTGAATTCCTCAAAAATGACTTCATCCATGCGCGAGCCGGTATCAATCAGGGCGGTGGCGACGATGGTCAGCGATCCCCCCTCCTCGATATTGCGGGCAGCGCCGAAGAAGCGTTTCGGCCGTTGCAGGGCGTTGGCGTCAACACCACCGGTCAGCACCTTGCCGCTTGACGGCACGACCGTGTTATAGGCGCGCGCGAGGCGTGTAATGCTGTCGAGCAGGATGACGACATCGCGTTTATGCTCAACCAGGCGTTTGGCCTTCTCGATGACCATTTCCGCAACCTGCACATGGCGCGCGGCGGGTTCATCGAAGGTGGAACTGACAACCTCGCCGTTCACCGACCGCTTCATATCCGTCACTTCCTCCGGCCGCTCGTCGATCAGCAGCACGATGAGATAGATTTCCGGGTTATTGGTGGTGATGGAATTGGCGATATTCTGCAGGAGAACGGTTTTACCGGTCCGCGGCGGGGCGACGATAAGGGCGCGCTGGCCTTTACCCTGCGGTGATACCAGGTCGATGACGCGGACAGAGTTGATGCCGGTCTGGGTCGGATCAGGCGTTTCCAGCTTGATACGCTCATCCGGGTAAAGCGGTGTCAGGTTATCGAAATTGATCTTGTGACGGCCTTTTTCCGGATCCTCGAAGTTGATGTTCTGCACTTTCAGGAGGGCGAAATACCGTTCCCCGTCCTTCGGGCTTCGGATATGCCCTTCCACCGTGTCGCCGGTGCGAAGCGAGAAGCGGCGGATCTGGCTCGGGCTGACATAGATATCATCCGGTCCGGCAAGATAGTTCGCATCGGGGGAACGGAGGAAACCGAAGCCGTCCTGCAAAATCTCCAGAACCCCGCCGCCGGTAATCTCGGCGCCGTTTTCCGCCTCATACTTGAGAATGGCAAAGAGCTGCTCCTGCTTGCGCAGGGTCGAGGCATTCTCGATTTCACGCTCTTCCGCCAGGGTCAGGATTTCGGAAGGAGATTTTTTCTTGAGTTCTTGAAGATTCATAATATTTTCTGTGTTCAATACTGGGAAAGACAGGGATAAACCAATAGCTGTATGACGGGAATATCAGAGATAGCCGAAGGAACGGGTCTGATGAAAATTGCTTGTATACTCGTGATGCAATGAGACCGTGGAACAGAAATTGTCCAAAGAGATTTTCCTCTTTTGTCAGTTTTAGCGGCATTAGTCAAATGAAATATGCAATTTTTCCCGCCGCTCAGAACGGCTTGACGACGACCAGAATAACGATCCCGATAACCAGAACGGTCGGTATCTCATTGACAAGGCGATAGAATTTCGCCGGGCGCGTATTCCTGTCCGCCTCGAACTGCTTGCGCCATTTCGACAGCTCCCCGTGAAAGCTGCCCATCGCAAAGACCAGCGCCAGCTTCAGCCATATCCACAGATCACCCCAATCGACAATCCCCGGCGTCAGCAGCAGCAGCCCGCCAAAGATAAAGGTGAAGATCATCGCCGGGTTGATGATCCCGCGCAGCAGCCGCCGTTCCATGATCTTGAGGGTTTCCGACAAGTCCGAGCCGACTTCCGCATCCGCATGATACACATAGAGCCGCGGTAGATAGAACATGCCCGCCATCCAGGCGATGACCGAGATGATATGCAGGGATTTTACCCAAGGGTAGATATCCGCCAGAATGTCACCCAAAACCCTGTCCTTCCGTTAAACGCCTTTAATCGCGGTGGAAAATCGATGTCTCCCGAAACGCTTTTACTAAATAATACGTCATGACGCCAGCATCAAACATTCCTTGAAATGCGTCGGGCAGAGGCGTCCGCCCGTCTCGCTCGAAACAGTCCCTGCCCCCATTTTCAGGATCGTCGCCGCCAGTCCGGCGATAAAATCCGCCTGAACACCAACGGTATTGACCCGGTGATAACTGACGACGCCCTTTTCCGCCGCGAGCTTTGCATATTCGATATCCAGCTCGACCAGCGTTTCCGAATGTTCCGACACAAAGGCAATAGGAACCACGACCAGACTGATGTTCTCGTCCCCGGCGCGGTGAATTTCGTCTTCTGTCGAGGGTTCAAGCCATTTCATCGGCCCCACCCGGCTCTGGTAGCAGACTTTCCAGTCAAGGTCCGGCATGTCCAGCTTCGCCGCCACCCGTGTCGCTGTCTGTTCGACCTGCCATTGATAGGGATCGCCCTGATCGACGATTTTCTGCGGCAGACCATGGGCGGAAAACAGGAGACGTACAGGCTGATCCGCCACGTCCTGCAATTTTGCGGAAATCAGGCTGGCATAGGCGGAAATGAAGCCGGATTCCATCGGATAACAACAGAGGCTCGCCGTCGGGGCGGTCAGACCGGCCTTCTTCGCGGCGCCGTGCCAATCGGCGAAGGAGGAGGCGGTTGTAGTGGAGGAAAACTGCGGATAAAGGGGGAGAAGAATAACCTCATCCGGCGCCCATTCCTTTACTTCCGCCGCCGTTTCATCTGAAAACGGATGCCAGTAGCGCATGGAGATAAACACCTTGTATTCCTCCTCGCCTGTCTCATCGAGGCTGGCCTGAAGCGCGGCGGCCTGCGCTTTCGTCTCCTTCAGGATCGGCGATGCCCCGCCGATATAGCTGTAGATTTCTGTTGCGACCGGGGCCCGGCGACGGGATATCAGCTTCGCTACCAGCCAGCGGAGCGGATTTGGCAGGCGGATAATCGCCGGATCGTTAAACAGGTTGAAAAGAAACGGTTCCACCGCCGCCGGCTTGTCCGGACCGCCGAGGTTAAACAGGACTATCGCTTTTTTCGCCATGAATTTCCCTATCTGCCGCGAATGAGTTCACTGAGGCGGGCGACATTCTCCGGCGGGGTCTGCGGGACGATCCCATGGCCGAGATTGAAGATAAACGGCCCCTTGCCAAGAGTTTCAAGGATTATCTCAATCCTTTTTTCCATCGCTGCGCCACCGGTGACCAGCAGCATCGGGTCGAGATTGCCCTGCACCGGCAAGAGGGATTGCACCTCCCGCGCCGCCCAGTCAAGCGGGGTTCCCGGATCAAGGCTGACGGCGGTGACACCTGTCTCCCTGACAAAGGCAATAATATTGCCACCCACGCCCTTGGGAAAGCCGATGACGGGCAAATCGGGATGCCGGGCACGTAGCCCCTCCACAATGCGTCTTGTCGGCTCTATGGTCCATTTCTTAAATTCATCGTCGGGCAGAACCCCTGCCCAGGTATCGAACAGCTGGATTACCTCGGCGCCCGCCGCGACCTGTTTCAGGAGATACTCAATCGTCGCCTCGACAAGAATATCCATCAATATGGAAAATCCATCCGGATCGCTATAGGCCCAATGCTTGATATTGGCATAATCCTTCGATCCGCGGCCCTCCACCATATAGGTCGCCACAGTCCAGGGCGCCCCGGCAAATCCGATCAGGGTGCAGTCTTTCGGGATCGACTGGCTGAGCCGCGCCACGGTCTCATAAACCGGATTGAGTATCTTGTGAATGGCCGAAAGATCAAGCCTGCCAAGCTCTGATGCTGAGCGAATGGGATCAAGAACCGGCCCTTCCCCTTCCTTGTAGGCGAGCGACTGGCCAAGCGCATGGGGGACCAGAAGGATATCCGCGAACAGAATGGCCGCATCCATGCCGTAACGGCGCAAAGGCTGGAGGGTGACTTCCTCGGCCAGCTCCGGATTATAGCAAAGATCGAGGAAGTTACCGGCTTTCGCCCGGGTTTCGCGATATTCGGGAAGATAGCGTCCGGCCTGCCGCATGAGCCAGAACGGAGGCCTTTGTGTTATCTCGCCTGACAGGCTTTTGAGCAGGGGTTTGTTTTTTGATGCACTCACGCTTGATACCTTCTCAAAATCTTATCCCTTTCAATAATATATTTATATAAAAGGTGGTAGTGGCGGTTGTTCCCTGTGGGATATGGGGATTACTTTTTATCCCCATCCTTTATAGATTTTCTGGGGATAAAATCCAGCTTTGTAGTCATCTGGTGATATCTACGGGAAAAAAGCTGTTTTGGCTCACAATAAAAATGGGGATTAAGGGGATAAGTCGGTTTTAACATGAATTCGGCCGATTTATTCACGTTTCAAGGCGATGCAGGATTCCGTCATCCACAGCCGGGTAAAGGGGCACCCAAAAAAACGGCTTCCGGGGAGAAAAATTTTGGGATTTCGCGGATAGCCATGTTATCCCTGTTATTCACATTATTCACAGGATATCAAACAGCAACATGGCGGAATTTCATCTTCATCTGGTTTCGGATTCAACCGGCGAAACCCTGCAATCCATGACGAAGGCGGCGCTGGTCCAGTTTGAGGGTATTTCCCCCGTCGAGCATGTCTGGACCCTGACGCGAACCGTGCGGCAGCTTGATGATATCCTCGAATCCATTGTGAAAAAACCGGGTCTCGTTCTCTATACCCTGGTCAACAAGGAAATGCGCGATGTGCTGGAACTGGGCTGTCAGCGGATTGGCGTGCCTTGTGTTTCCGTGCTCGATCCGGTGCTGACGGCCTTTTCCAGCTTTCTGGGCAAGGAAATCCGCCGCCTGCCCGGCCGTCAGCATATGCTGGATAAAAACTATTACGGCCGGATCGAGGCACTCAATTTCACCATGGCCCATGATGACGGCCAGATGGCGGATGACCTGTATGAGGCGCAGATCGTCCTCGTCGGCGTCTCGCGCACCTCGAAGACGCCAACGTCCTTCTACCTCGCGCATCGCGGCTTCAAGACGGCGAATATCCCGATTGTTCCGAATATCGCCCTGCCGACCTCGCTGTTCAACCTTGGGAAAAAGACAACCGTGATCGGCCTGACCACCAGTCCGGAGCGATTGTCCGAAATCCGAAAAAACAGACTGCTCAGCCTCAACCAGACGGTGGAAACAGATTATATCGACCGCGACCGGATCAAGGAGGAGGTTATCTTCGCACGGAAACTCTGCACGAAGGAGGGATGGCCGATCATCGATGTCTCCCGCCGCTCGGTGGAGGAAACGGCGGCGCAGATCATCACCTTGTATAACCGCCGCATGGAAGAAGTGAGATAATCCGCGCCATGGCAGATGATATCCATCTTATCCTGGCATCGCAAAGCCCGTCCCGCGCGAAGATGCTGGAACAGGCGGGACTCCGCTTTGATATTGTGCCCGCCCGTGTCGATGAGGACGAAGTGAAACATTCGATGCAGGGCGCCAAGGCACCCGCCAGGGATACCGCCGTTGCGCTGGCGGAGCTGAAGGCGGGGCGGATTTCAAACCGTTTTCCCGAAAGCTATGTGATCGGCGCTGACCAGATACTTGACTGCAACGGGATCTGGTTTGACAAGCCGGTCGATATGGACCATGCCCGCGCCCATCTTGTAAGCCTGCAAGGCAAGACCCACCGTCTCGCCAATGCGGTTTGCGTGGCAAGGGGCGGATCGGTTCTCTGGCGGCATGTGGATGAGGCAAAATTGACAATGCGACATTTTGACGAGGAATTCCTTGATCGCTATCTGACGGTTGCGGGGGATAAAATCCTGTCCTCCGTCGGCGCCTATCAGCTGGAGGCGGAGGGTGCGCATCTTTTCGCCCGGATCGAGGGGGATTTCTTCTCGATCCTCGGCCTGCCGCTGCTGCCGCTCCTTGATTTTCTGCGCGGACATAAAATAGGGCTGGCGGCATGAGTGAGGATATCAGAAAAATCGCCGGTGTCATGGGCTGGCCGATCAGCCATTCCCTCTCCCCTCGCCTGCATGGGTACTGGATCGAAAAATATGGCCTCAATGCGGAATACCGTGCCTGGCCGGTAAAGCCGGAGGAACTCGCGGGGAAGTTTCGGGCCCTGAAAACGGACTGCAAAACCGAAGGGGCCATATTTCGCGGCACTAACCTTACCATCCCCTTGAAAGAAACGGCATTTGACGTGGTCGATATCCTCGATCCATCGGCAAAGCGGATCGGCGCGGTGAATACCGTGGTTCTTGATGAGGCCGGGGCCCTTGTCGGCCGGAATACGGACGGGGCCGGGTTCACGGATTCCCTTGCCGAGAAAACGGACGCTACGGCGCTTATCGGCGGATCGGCGCTTATTCTAGGCGCGGGCGGGGCCTCTCGGGCGGTTGCCGTTGCGCTTGCTGATCTCGGTGTCGCCAAAATCATCATATGCAACCGGTCCGCGGCGCGGGCGGAAACTCTCGCCGGGCATATCGGAGAAATTGCGAAAGCCGCGCCCTGGGATCGCCGCTCGTCCCTGCTGGAAAAGGCGGATATCCTGGTCAATTGCACCAGTCTTGGCATGACCGGACAGCCGCCGCTTGAAATTTCACTGGGGGGCTTGAAAAAAACGGCGATCGTCAGCGATATTGTCTATGTTCCGCTCGAAACCGGGCTCCTGAAAAGGGCGCGGCGGCAGGGGAATATAGGGGTGGATGGCCTCGGGATGCTGCTGCATCAGGCAAAAGCGGGGTTTGAGGCCTGGTTCGGCGTGAGACCCGAGGTGGATGACGCCTTGCGCGCCCATGTACTGGACGGATTGAAGGGATCTTGAGGATGTTGCTTTTGGGACTGACCGGCTCGATCGGCATGGGAAAATCAACCGTCGGGAAGATGTTCCGAAAGCTGGGCATCCCGGTCTATGACGCGGATGCGGAAATTCACAAGCTCTATGCCAGGGGCGGGGCCGGGGTTGAGCCGATCCGCGCGGTCTTCCCCGATGCGGTTGTCGATGACCAGGTGGACCGGCAACGGCTGAGCAAGATCGTGGTTGGCAATGAGGCGGAGATAAAAAAGCTTGAATCGGTTATTCATCCGCTGTTGAGTGACGGTCGCGCGGCCTTTTTCAAAAAGGCGGAAGAGGACGGCCATTCCCTCGTCGTCCTTGATATCCCGTTGATATTCGAGACTGGTGGTGAAGACCGGGTGCATAAAATCGCCGTCGTCTCGGCCCCCGCCGATGTGCAGCGGGCACGGGTTCTGGATCGGCCGCAAATGACCGAGGAGAAGTTTGAAGCCATACTGGCGCGGCAGGTGGATGATGCGGAAAAGCGGAAAAGAGCGGATTTCGTGATCGATACCAACCTGACGGAAGAGGAAACCTTTAAGCAGGTGAAAGCGCTTGTGGAAAGCCTGAAAAATGCGTGAAATCGTTCTGGATACGGAAACAACGGGGTTTGACCCGAATGAAGGCGACCGGATTGTCGAGATTGGCTGTATCGAGCTGATCAACCATATCCCGACTGAGAATGTTTTTCACCGCTATATCAACCCGGAACGGGACATGCCGGACTCCGCCTTCAAGGTGCATGGGTTGAGCGAGGAGTTTCTGCGGGGTCATAAGGTCATCGCCGAGGAAATTGATGAATTCCTGGAATTCATCGGCGAGTCAAAGCTGGTGATCCATAATGCCCAGTTCGACATGAAATTCCTGAATGCGGAGCTGGCCCGGCTCAACCGCCCTGCCCTGCCGATGACGCAATCCATCGATACGGTCAGCATGGCGCGGCGGAAATTTCCGGGCGCGCAGGCGAACCTTGATGCGCTCTGTCGCCGCTTCGGCATCGATAATTCCGCCCGCACCAAGCATGGCGCCCTGCTCGACGCGGAACTGCTGGCCGAGGTTTATCTGGAACTGATCGGCGGTCGGCAGCGGGGGCTCTCGCTGGAAGAGGAGGACAGCGGAATGACGGTAGCCGTCTCGCTGGAAATCCGCCCTCCCCGTCCGCATGACGCAAGCGAGGCGGAACGCGCCGCGCACGCCGCCTTCCTCGAGACAATCACCGACCCGATCTGGCGGCGATTTCCGTAATATCCTGAATCAGGCGTGACCCGCAGGCATTTGCTGGGCAGCCACCTGGTTTTTATGATCCCGGTAAAGCGCGGAAAAATCGATGGGATCGAGGAGCAGCGGGGAATAGCCGCCATCCCGTGTCACATCGGCAACCACCCGCCGCGCGAAGGGGAAGATAAGCCGCGGACATTCGATCATGCAGACCATTTCAATGGTATCGGCAGGGAAATCCTTGAGCTGGAACAGCGCGCCATACACAAGCTCGACGACGAAGGCGGTATCCTCACCATGATTGGCCTTTGCCTCGATTCGAAGTTCGACTTCATAGAGGCTGTTTTCGCCGGCGCGGGCCTGGATATTGACGCCAAGCTGGATTTGCGGCGTGCCCTTGTCCGGATCAAGGCTGCCCGGCGCGTTCGGGTTCTCGAAGGAAATATCCTTGATATACTGGCGCACAATCGCCAGAGACGGCTGCTTCTTGGCTGCCTCTCCTTTTGCGTCGCCGTCGATCGCGCCTCCTTGACCTTCATCTGACATGGACCGGTCACTCCTCACTGTAAATGGCCGACGTTGCGGCCCGGTTGAATCTGCCAAAGTGGCTAGCATGAATTGTGGCATGTGGACAAGGGCGAAGCCGCTATTTTTCTTTTGACCAGGGGCTGTCCGGATTTGGCTTGTCCGACGGTTCAATCGCCGGCGGATCCTCCTCGATCACTTCATATTCGCCGTCAATCACCGTGCTGTCGCGGGAAGCCCGCCCGCCCGGATGGCGGACATTGGCGGCGACAAAGCTGGAATTCCGCGCCATATAGGCGGCGAGGGACCGACGCAGCGGCGGAATCAGCAGTAAAAAGCCGATCGTATCCGTGACAAATCCCGGAATGATCAGGAACATCCCGGCAAGCGCGAGGAAGATGCCCTCGAAAATCTCGTTGACGGGTGTTTCCTGCCTGTCCAGCGTGGCGCGGGCCCGCATCAGGACGCCTATTCCCTGTATCCGGATCAGGAAAACCCCGATTATCGCGGTGACCACGGTAATAACAACCGTGTTCAGTGCGCCGATTTCGCTGCCGACTTCGATAAAAACGAATATTTCAATCAGCGGAATTCCGATCAGGGCCGCTAAAAACAATAAAGCCAAACTTGTTTATCCTTAACAAAGTTTCTATGTAACGATCAGGTACCAAGAGAGGATTACATAAACTTAAGGGACTGGACCTTGGTCCCGTAACACTTTAACCTCTTGTACAGACCTATCCTTTACATAAGGGTTATTGGAAATTTTACCAAACCCAATTTGAAGATAACATCATGGACAACGGATTTCAGTTCCTGGACATTATTTTGCTTGCCGCAGTTGCCGGATTTATATTCCTGCGCCTGCGCAGTGTGCTCGGGCGGCGCATGGGGCATGAACAATCCCCGCCCGAAGAAAAGGCGCAGCGCCGGACGGAAGGGCACAAGGCCGATTTTGACGACGGACCGAAGGAAGACAATGTGGTTCTTCTGGGCGACAAGTCAAAGAAGATCGAGGGCAGCCCGTTCGCCGACGGCCCGCTGATGCAGACGCTCAGCCAGATCCGTCAGCAAGACAGGTCTTTCGACCCGACCACTTTTGTCCAGGGTGCCCAGTCCGCCTATGAGGCGATTGTTGTCGCCTTTGCCAAGGGCGACCGGGAAACGCTGAATATGCTTCTGTCCGAAACCGTGTTTGACAACTTCGAAACCTCCATTCAGGAGCGGGAGGAGCGTAACGAAGTGATGTCCACGGATATCACCGCCATTCATTCCGCCGAGCTCACCGATGCAACGCTGGAAGGATCAGAGGCGGAAATCACGGTCAGTTTCGAAGCGGAAATGATCAGCATGACCAAGGATGAGGACGGCGTTGTCGTTGCCGGTGATCCGCAACCCCACAAAGTGAACGAGCTTTGGACGTTTGCCCGCAATCTCCGCTCCCGCAACCCGAACTGGCTGTTGATCACCACCCGCCGCGCGAACTAGATACAGGCCTGGCCGTGACGCGTCCTCGTTTCCTCTCCCTTAACAGATATACGGGCGCGGGCCTCGCTGTCGCCGTAATTTTTCTGGCGGGACTTGCCTACTGGTTGTTTCAGGAGGTGACCCCGATGGAAGACCGGCTTGAACTGGAAAAAGCGACATTTTCGGCGCTTCCGGGCTGGCAGAATGAGGATTTCGCCGGCTTTTTTGATGCCTTTTTCAAATCCTGCGCAAAAATTGAAACCCTGCCGGACAGCCGCGAAATGGGCGGCGTTGGCATGGCGGGCACCGCCGCGGACTGGCAGCCGCTGTGCGCCGCTGCGCTTGCCCTGCCGCCTGATCCCACCCTGCAGCGCGGCTTTTTTGAAAAGAACTTCACGCCTTTTCAAATCCTCAATAACGATGAAGAAACCGGGCTTTTCACCGGCTATTACGAAGCCAGCCTGAAAGGCAGCACGGAGCGAAAAGACCCGTATCTCACACCGCTTTACCTGCGCCCGCCGGAGCTGGTAATGGTCGATCTCGGCCGTTTTCGCGACGAGCTGAAGGGCCAGCGCATTGCCGGTCGCGTGGAAGACGGCAACCTGGTTCCCTATCCCGACCGGACAGGGATCGAGACAGGGGCGCTGCAAGGCCGGGAGCTGGAACTTCTCTGGGTTGATAGTGATATCGACGCCTTCTTCCTGCAAATTCAGGGCTCCGGCCTTGTGGAAATGGAAGACGGCAGCCTCCGCCGGGTCGGCTATGCCGCCCAGAACGGCCATCCCTACTTCGCCATCGGCCGCGACCTGATCGAGAAGGGCCATGTGTCGAAGGAAGAGATGTCGATGCAGGCCATCCGGACCTGGCTTGAGGAGAATCCGGACAAGTCGACCGAACTGATGCAGAAGAATAAATCCTACGTCTTTTTCCGGGAGCTCCAGACCGGCGGCCCGATTGGCGCGCAGGGTGTGGAACTCACCCCCGAGCGTAGCCTTGCGGTCGATCGTAAATGGTTGCCGCTGGGCGTGCCGCTGTGGCTGGCGACGGAAGTCGCCCCCG
>JBBDJF010000071.1:0-20605 GCA_040880045.1 Sneathiella sp. | reverse complement strand
TGAGGCTGTCGAACACGGTTTCGATCAGGATAATCTGCGCCCCGCCATCCATCAGGCCGCGCAGGGCCTCATCATAGGCAGAGACCAGTTCATCAAAGGAAACATTACGATAGCCCGGATCGTTCACATCCGGCGAGATAGAGGCCGTGCGATTGGTCGGGCCCAGCACACCCGCGACAAAGCGCGGGCGATCCGGTGTTTTCGCGGTCCATCGATCGGCAACCTTACGCGCCAGCGCCGCGGACTGCCTGTTCAACTCATAGACCGCGCTTTCCAGCCTGTAGTCGGCCTGTGCGATGGAGGTGGAATTGAACGTGTTGGTTTCCAGAATATCCGCCCCGGCGGCGAGAAAGTCATCGTGGATTTTCTCGATCACCTCCGGTTTGGTCAGGGTCAGCAGGTCATTGTTCCCTTTCAGGTCATGATGCACATCCGCATAGGCCGCGCCGCGATAATCCTCCTCCGTCAGCCGGTAGCCCTGGATCATCGTGCCCATGGCCCCGTCGAGGACCATAATGCGCTTTGCAAGGATCGCTTCAATTTCTGTGAAGGCGGGTGACTTTTTCATAAAATGGCCTATTCGTCTAAAATCTATTTATATTAACCGGTTACAGAGGCTTTTTGCGGTCTCAGCCCAAGTGTATGGCAGACGGAATAGACAAGATCCGCGCGGTTCAGCGTATAGAAATGAAAATCCGTTACTCCGGCCCGCTGCAACTGCAGGCATTGTTCCGAGGCGACCATGGCGGCGACAAGGTTCCGTGTTGCCGTGTCATCGTCCAGATCCTCGAACAGATGGGTCAGCCAGGCCGGAACCTGTGTTCCGCATTGCTTGCTGAACCGGTGGATTTTCGAATAGCTGGTGACGGGGAGGATACCCGGCACGATCGGGATGGTGATGCCATGGGCCTGCGCCCGGTCAACGAACCGGAGATAAACATCCGGATCGAAGAAAAACTGCGTGATCGCCCGGGTCGCGCCTGCGTCCATCTTGCGCTTCAGATAGTCGATATCCGCAAGGCTGGAATGGGCATCGGGATGAATTTCCGGATAGCAGCCCACGGAAATCTCGAAATCATGTTTTTTCTTCAGGAAGTCGATCAACTCGACGGAACCCGAAAACCCGCCCGGATGCGGCGCAAAGGATTTGTGTCCTTCCGGCGGATCACCGCGGAGCGCAACCAGATGCCTGATCCCGCTGTCCCAATACTGCTCGGCAACCTCCTCGATTTCCTGCTTTGCCGCGCCGACGCAGGTCAGATGGGCGGCGGGCTCCAGCGTCGTTTCCCGGCGAATCTTGCTGACCAGCGAATGGGTCCTTTCACGGGTCGAGCCGCCTGCCCCATAGGTGACCGAGACAAATTTCGGACCGAGCGGCGCCAGCCGTTCCAGCGCCTGCCAGTGCTTTTCGGCGAGAGCGTCGGAGGTCGGCGGGAAAAACTCGAACGAGACCTCGACACGGCTGGAGCCCTTGGCGACCAGCAGGCCATCGGCCTCCGTCCCCTTTACCGGAATTCCTGACATAATCATGACGCAACAGCTCCTTTGGATTGACTGGCTGCCGCCGGGGCAGCCGTCCAGATATTCACAGTGAGAGGATCCCCCTCAAGTTTCCTGAATTCGCCGGGGGCAAGGCCCGCCTGCTCGCAACAGCGCCAGATATCCTTCTCGGAAAAGCCCATATGGCGATGCGCATGTTCACTGCGCAGGCTTTCAAGATCATGCGGCGCGAAATCAACAATCGCCAGCATCCCGCTCCCCTTCAGGAGGCGTGCAGCCTCCCGGATGGCTGTGGCGGGGTCTGCCGCGTAATGCAGCACCTGATGAAACAGGACCGCGTCCTGCGACTGGCTGGTGAAAGGCAGGTTATACATATCCGCAAGCCGTACCTGGCAATTGCGAAGCCCCGCCTCCTCGATGGCGGAACGCGCGAAAGACAGCATTTCCCGGCTGGTATCGACCCCGATCGCATGGTCAACCCGCGGGCCGAACAGCTCCAGCATCCGTCCCGTGCCCGTACCGATATCGAGAAAATCGACGATCTTGTGATCCTCTGTCATTTCCAGCAGGGCGGCTTCCACCGCCTCTTCGGGAACATGGAGGGAGCGGATTTGCCGCCACTGCGCCGCATTTTCCCGGAAATATTCCTCCGCCGCGATATTCCGCGCCTTCTTCACCGCTTCCAGACGTTCCAGATCACGGGAAACGACGGGATCGGCCTCCGGCACCAGGTCAACCAGGGTCCGCGCCAGCAGGGACGCGCCGCTCTTGGCGGACAGGCGGTAATAAACCCAGCTCCCCTCCTGATAACGATCGAGTAATCCCGCATCACAGAGAAGCTTCAGATGGCGGGAAACACGCGGCTGGCTCTGGCCGAGAATCTGTGTAAGCTCACTCACCGTCAATTCCGAATGAGCGCAGAGCACGAGCAGCCTGAGCCGGGTCTCCTCCCCGGCGGCGCGCAATCCTTGAAGCAGATTTTCCAATTTAACCTCAACAAAACCATATATTTATATGATATAAACATATCCTTATATCTTTGTACAGAAGAAAAGGAACATGAAGAGCGACTTTTTCGCCACAGTAAGTCAGGATTCTAATTTGGTTAAATGACGGTGACTCGCGTTGAATTTGACCATATGATACGAACAATAAAAGATTGTATTTCTGTCTAACGCTTTTGTTTTGTTGTCGAAAACAGTTAAACAGGGCTGATAAACAAGGTTAAAGACTTTCGTAACCGTTACCGGATACAATACGTCGCATATCCGGTCCTTGGTACAGAGTTGGAAAAGAAAAATATGGGTTTGTGTTCGACTTCATCCTCCTTGAAATCCGGCCTTGCGGCCGCTGTTCTTCTTGCTCTTGTGAGCGGTTGTGCAACGCCGCCGCAGACAGAAGGCAAGGCGGTCGCTGTCATGAACAATGAGGTTTATGACCCGCTGGAGCCGATGAACCGCTATTTCTTTGATGTGAACTACGCCCTGGATGCCCTGTTCCTGAAGCCGGTGGCGGAGATGTATCGCGGCGTCGTCCCGCTGCCTGTCCGCGACAGCGTGACCAACTTCCTGACCAATCTCTCGCAACCCATCTACCTGATCAATAACGTGTTGCAAGGCGAGATGGACCGCGCCGGTGATAACATGGGCGCCTTTTTCACCAATACCTTCCTTGGCGTTGGTGGCCTGTTCGATGTCGCAAAACTCAATAATCAGCAAGAGGATATGGGCCAGACTTTCGCCGTCTGGGGTGTTAGTGAAGGGCCGTACCTGGTGCTTCCGGTCTTCGGGCCAAGAACGACGCGCGCCGCCGTTGGCGGGGTCGCGGACTATTATCTCGATCCGGTCAATTACGTTGCCCATGAGAATGACATAGACAATGTCGGGATTATCCGCTCGGCCGTCAGCGCCTTGGATCAACGCTCCCGCTCTATCGAGGCTCTCGACGAGATCGAGAAGAATGCCATCGATTTTTACGCCACGATCAGAAGTCTCTATCGTCAGAACCGGAACAACCTAATCCTGAACGGCGCCAGCAATTCGACACAATTGCCAAGTATGAATTTTGACGATGACGACAAAACGGCGAAGAAAAACTAGCTTGGCTGGTTCGAATATTTTCAAAATTTGATTTCTTTCAGACGGGATTTTCCGTTGGGGGTGTTTTAATGTTGACGACTAGAAGGTTTTTTAGCGGGATACTGGTTTCCGCCATGGCTTTGGCGATCACCCTGCAGTCCCCGGCAATTGCCACGGAGACAAAGGAACAGACGGCGCTGACCCTGGTCACGAATATCGGGGATGAGGCCGTCCAGATCCTGTCCAATGACTCCTTGAGTGAAGCGCAGAAGCGTGACCAATTCGAGAAATTTCTCGATGAAAGTTTCGACATGGAGCGGATTGGCCGCTTTGTTCTGGGGCAGGCCTGGCGGAATGCCACAGAGGCGCAGCGAACGGAGTTCCTGAAGGTTTTCCGCGATTTCATGGTGGCCAGCTATAGCGACAAGATCGGCTCCTACTCCGGCGAGGACCTGAAAATCAAGGACGCCACATCGCTGAACGACAATGAAACACTTATTCATTCGATGATTGTCCGCCCCGATGGCCCGCCGATCAAGCTCGACTGGCGCGTTCGCAAGACCGACAGCGGCGATAAAATCGTCGATGTGATTATCGAGGGGATCAGCATGGCCCAGACACACCGGTCTGAATTTGCCTCCGTCATTAACCAGTCCGGCGTTGACGGCCTGATCAGCAAGCTGAAAGACCAGATCAAGACCGCTTCAAACTAGATCTGTTTCTCACGCATTCTCCAAGCGCCGTCCGCGACACCCGCGGGCGGCGTTCATGCTTTCTCGAAGCAGTAACCGACCGCGCGCACGGTCCGGATCAGGTCCGTCTCGCCCTTCTCGTTGAGGGCCTTGCGCAGACGCCGGATATGCACATCCACCGTCCGGTCCTCGACATAGACATTCTGGCCCCAGACCCCGTCGAGCAATTGCTCCCGTGTCAGGACCCGGCCTGCCCGCTCCATAAAATACCGCAGGAGCTTGAATTCCGTCGGACCGAGGCGGAGTTCCCGCAGCCCGCGCCTCACCTTGTAGGCAACCAGGTCAACCTCGACATCCGCCACATTCAGTTTATCGCTTCCCGCCTCCGGGTTGCGACGACGCAGGACGGCGCGGATGCGGGCCATCAGTTCGGCCGGGGAAAAGGGCTTCGCCACATAATCATCAGCGCCGACGTCCAGGCCCCGCACCCGGTCCGCCTCTTCCCCGCGCGCGGTGATCATAATGACCGGAAGGTTGCCATGTTTCTGGTCGCGGCGGAGGCGGCGACAAATCTCGATACCGGAGACCTTGGGCAGCATCCAGTCGAGAAGCAGCATATCCGGCTGCTCCTCCTCAAGGGCGAGCATCGCCTCGTCCCCGTCATGGGCCGTTGCCACTTCAAAACCTTCACTTTCAAGGTTATAGCGCAGGAGCTCGACCATCGCCGGCTCGTCTTCAACAACAAGTATTTTCATTTTTCTGCTCAATTACTTTCAGGGCCGTCATTCTCGATCATGGTAACGCTGGTCTTGTCGCCTTTCGGCCGCGGTTCACGCGGCATTTCGCCGTTCACCTGATAGATAATGATCTCGGCGACATTCGTCATATGATCGCCCATCCGCTCGATATTCTTCGCCATGAATATTAGATGGGTACAGCTTGTAATGCTACGCGGATCTTCCATCATGAAGGTCAGCAGCTCGCGGAACATGCTGTTGTAAAGCTGGTCGACTTCCTGATCGCGGAGCCAGACCTGATAGGCAAGCTCCGCATCGCCGTTTGAATAGGCGGTCAGCACATCGTCAATCATCCGCCGCACCATCGCGCCCATGCGCGGGATGGTGGAGGTCGCGGCGATTGTCGGTCCCTGATTGAGGGCTATCACGCGCTTCGCGATATTCGCCGCATAATCAGCCACCCGTTCCAGCACCGAGGCGATTTTCAGGGCGGAAATCACCAGGCGAAGATCATCCGCGACCGGGCTTCGAAGCGCCAGCAGGCGGATGGCCATGTTATCGATGGAAAGTTCCAGTTCATCGACGGCCTTGTCGCCCTCGATCGTCTTGTGAGCCAGTTCGGAATTCCGCTCGGTCAGGGCGCGGACCGCCGCTTCAAGCTGGGATTCCGCAAGACCTCCCATCTCGACAATGGTATTGCGCACCGCTTCCAGTTCCTCGTCATAGGATTTGACGATATGACCGCTACTCATGATATAAATCTCCTGTAACTGATTGCTTTATCAACCGAACCGGCCCGTGATATAGCCCTGTGTCCGCTCGTCGGAGGGGCTGGTGAACAGTTTTTCCGTATCTCCCGTCTCAACAATCTCCCCAAGGTGGAAAAACGCTGTTTTCTGGGAAATACGCGCTGCCTGCTGCATCGAATGGGTGACGATGATGATCGTATAGTTTTCTTTCAACTCATCGATCAGCTCCTCGACCTTGGCGGTGGCAATCGGGTCAAGCGCCGAGCAGGGCTCATCCATCAGGATAATGTCGGGGCGCACCGCAAGCGCCCGCGCGATACAGAGCCGCTGCTGCTGGCCGCCGGAAAGTCCGGTTCCCGAAGAATGCAGGCGATCCTGCACTTCCTTGATCAGCCCCGCCTTTTCCAGGCTGGTGAGGACAATCTCGTCCAGCTCGTCCTTGTTCGCGGCGAGGCCGTGGATACGGGGGCCATAGGCGATGTTGTCATAGATGGATTTGGGAAAGGGGTTGGGCTTTTGAAAGACCATCCCGACCCGCGCCCGGAGCAGAACCTCATCCACCTCCGGCCCGTAGATATCCACGCCGTCGAGCAGGATTTCCCCTTCCACGCGGCAGCCGTCAACCGTGTCGTTCATCCGGTTGATACAGCGGAGATAGGTAGACTTGCCACAGCCGGACGGCCCGATCAGCGAGGTGATCTGATGCTTCGGGATATCCAGCGAGACATGCTTCAGGGCCTGGGTGTCGCCATAAAAAACATCGACATTCCGCGTCTTGATAATCATTTCTTCGGCTGCGGCCTGTTGTTCGTCTATCTGTTGAACTTGCACATTCATATCCTTCTACCAGCGGCGTTCGAACTTCTTGCGAAGCAGGACAGCCAATGCGTTCATCGTGATCAGAAAGGCGAGCAATACCATGATCGCCCCGGAGGTTTTTTCGACAAAGGCGCGCTCCGGGCTGTCGGCCCAGAGGAAGATCTGCACCGGCATCACGGTTGCCGGATCGTTGATCCCGCCGGGAATGTCAGCGATGAAGGCGACCATCCCGATCATCAACAGCGGCGCGGTTTCACCCAGCGCCTGCGCCAGACCGATAATCGTTCCCGTCAAAATTCCCGGCATCGAGAGCGGCAGGACATGGTGAAACGCCGCCTGCTGCTTCGAGGCGCCAAGGCCAAGCGCGGCCTGACGGATACTGTCGGGCACAGCGCGGATGGCGGCACGGGACGCGATGATGATCGTCGGCAGCGTCATCAGGGCCAGGGTCAGGCCGCCGACAATCGGCGCCGATCTCGGCAGATGTGCGACATTGAGAAAAACGGCGAGACCCAGAAGCCCGAATACAATGGACGGCACCGCCGCCAGATTGTTGATATTCACCTCGATCAGATCGTTGAACCTGCTGCGCGGCGCGAATTCCTCAAGATAGATGGCCGTCATCACACCGATGGGAAAGGCGATCGACATCGTAATGATCAGCGTATAGAAGGAGCCGACCATGGCGCCCGCAATACCCGCCTTCTCCGGCTCCCGGCTGTCGCCCTGGGTGAAGAAGTTGGTGTTGAAATGCAGCGAGAGGTCGCCTTCCTCTTCCAGAATCTTAAGCCAGGCAAGCTCCTGATCCTTGACGCGGCGGTCGTCCTGCACGGCGTCCCGGTCGATATAGCCCTTGTTGACCATATCCACGTCATCACCTGCCAGCAGGGAAAGCCTGACCGTCTTGCCGATCACGCCGGGGTCCTGCGTCACCATATCCCGCAAGGTATCGCTCGCGTTGTTGCTGACAAGGGAAAACAGGGTTCGAAGGTTGCCCCGCCCCTCGACTTCGGGGAATTTCTCCCGCAGGGCATCCTGCACCAGCCTGGCGTAATTTGCGTTCCGCATCGCCTCCGGGTCGCGCGTCCCGTCCTTGTCGATCACCGATTCCGTGAAGGTGATATCAAGGGTGATATAGGTCTGTACGAAGGCCGTGTAGCCCTTGCTGAAAATGCTGGAAAGCAGGATTGCGAGCAGGGTCAGCGCCGTTATGATCGCCAGCAGGCCGGTCAGGCGGAAGCGCCGCTCCGATCGTCTGCGTCGCGCAAGGTTCGCTGCGAATTTCTCCGAATTCCAGCTTGTCCCGACAGGATTATTGTTCGTATCAGTCATATTTTTCCCGATATTTGCGAACCACGATCAAGGCGATCACGTTCAGGCATAGAGTGACAATAAACAGCACCAGCGCCAGGGCGAAGGCGGCCAGCGTCTTGGCGCTGTCGAATTCCTGATCACCGACGAGCAGGCCGACAATCTGCACGGTTACCGTTGTGACGGCTTCCAGCGGGTTCGCGGTCAGGTTGGCAGCAAAGCCCGCCGCCATCACCACGATCATTGTCTCGCCGATGGCCCGGCTGACGGCCAGCAGGACCGCGCCGACAATACCCGGTAGCGCCGCCGGCAGGATAACCTTGCGCACTGTTTCCGACTTCGTTGCGCCAAGGCCGTAGGACCCGTCGCGCAAACTCTGCGGCACCGCCATGATGATGTCATCACTGAGCGAGGAGACGAAAGGAATGATCATCATTCCCATCACGAACCCGGCGGCAAGGGCGCTTTCCGAGACGATATCAATCCCGACGGCGTCGCCGACATCGCGAAAGAACACACCGACGGTCAGCGCGGCGAAGAAGCCATAAACCACTGTCGGGATGCCTGCGAGAATTTCAAGCAGCGGCTTGACCACCGCGCGGAACTTGCTGGAGGCATATTCCGTCATGTAAACGGCGCTGAGCAGCCCGAGCGGCACGGCAACACACATGGCGATAAAGGTGATCAGCAAGGTCCCGGTGAAGAGCGGGATCGAGCCGAAAGAGCCGGAGGAACCGACCTGATCCGCGCGCAGGGCGGTTTGCGGGCTCCAGTTGAGGCCGAAGAAAAACTCCGACATCGGCACTTTCTCGAAGAACTGGATCGTCTCAAACAAAAGCGACAGGACAATGCCGAGTGTTGTCAGGATAGACACGATCGAGGCAAGGATGAGGACAATATAGACCAGCCCTTCAATCGTCTTGCGCACCCGGAGGTCCGGATTGATCCGCAGGATCGAGAGATAAAGCCCGGCACCGGCGGCAAGGAGGACAAGCACCGGAAAGAAAATCCGGTCGATCTGCTGCGCGGTGCCCGCCTCCAACTGAAGTGGCGTCATTTGCAGCATGAGCCACAAGGCGCCGAGCAAGACCGGTGGAACCAGCGACCAG
Organism: Sneathiella sp.; assembly: GCA_040880045.1. GTDB lineage: Bacteria > Pseudomonadota > Alphaproteobacteria > Sneathiellales > Sneathiellaceae > Sneathiella. Next base: position 11,610 of record JBBDJF010000071.1, on the reverse strand, counting down.
ATAACCACGTAAAGCCCGAACTGGTGCGGCCGGGGCGTAATGAAGCTGGAAGATTTGCGAACCGCGCCAAGTGCCTTTTTCGAACCGAACCAGTATCCGACGGCGGACATCAGCAAAAGAACGATAAGAAGAGGATAGAAGCTCATGTCTGTTTCTTTTCGTACTTCATTGGGACACGGGAAAAGAAAGAGCGGATGACGTAATTGCCATCCACTCCTGCGTTACTGATTACATCAGTTTCAGGGGAGCCAGAGCCATAGCGTCCGTGCGAACTTTTTCACGTTCTGCTTCCGTCAGCGAGATCATGCCCTTTTCCGTCAGGTAGCCATATTCGCCGAAGGCTTTTTCACTGGTGAATTCGGCGATGAATTCCTTCATACCCGGTACCTTGCCGACATGCGCAGCCTTCACATAGAAGAAAAGGGAGCGGGAAATGCCGTATTTGCCATCGGCAATGTTATCGAACGTCGGCTCGACACCACCCACCAATGCACCCTGAAGCTTGTCGGTATTCTGGTCGAGGAAGCTGAACCCGAAAACACCGACCGCATCTTTATTGGATTCCAGTTTCTGGACGATCAGGTTGTCATTCTCGCCCGCTTCGATATAGGCGCCGTCTTCACGAACTGTATGAGCTGCTGCCTTGAAAGCCTTCTTGTCGGCCTTCTCTAATTCCGCCAGCATTTCAAATTCCGTCGCGCCGCCTTCCATGCCGAGTTCGACGAAAGCGTCACGGGTGCCGCTGGTTGGCGGCGGACCGAGAACTTCGATACGGGTATCGGGAAGCGACGGATCGATGTCCTTCCAGGTCTTGTAGGGGTTGTCAACCAGCTTGCCGTCAATCGGCACCTGCTTGGCGAGCGCCATGAAGATCTGCTTCTTGGTGAGGTTCATCGGCGCGGTAGCCTTGGAGTTGGCGAGCACGATGCCGTCATAGCCGATCTTGACTTCCGTAATATCGGTCACGCCGTTCCTGGCGCAATTTTCAACTTCGGACGCCTTGATGCGGCGCGAAGAGTTGGTCATATCGGGTGTGTTGAGGTCTGTGCCTGCGCAGAAAAGCTTGAGACCGCCGCCTGAACCGGTGCTTTCAACAACCGGGGTTTTGAAGCTGCCGCTGCTGCCAAAGGCTTCGGCGACTGCGGTTGAAAAGGGGAATACCGTCGAAGATCCAACGATCCTGATCTGATCGCGAGCCAGGGCCTGTCCTGAAAAGGCAACAGTGGCGACCGTTGCGGCGATTGCCAGACCGAGAGTTTTGTTCAGCACGTTTCATTCTCCGTTCATTCATTTCGACAGCGTCCTCAGCCGATGGCGGGACAATGCGCTTCAATGACGACAGAATTACTACAGTTTTATGACAGTAATATTACAACAAAGAAAGGGCGAAAATCTGCGCTTCAGGCGGCGGAAAGAGGCAGTTTCACTGTGAAGCGGGAGCCTTTTCCGACAACTGAGTCAATCTCCAGATGGCCACGATGGCGACTCACGATATGCTTGACAATAGCCAGTCCCAGGCCGGTGCCGCCGAGCTTGCGGCTGCGGTCGCTATCGACGCGGTAGAACCGCTCCGTCAGCCGGGAAAGATGCTCCTCCGCGATTCCCTCTCCCTCGTCAATGACCGCGATACTGGCCTCGCGCCCGTTCGTCCGGACCTCGACCCGGACCTCGCTCTTCTCGACGCTGTATTTCAGGGCGTTATCGACAAGATTGGTAAAGACCTGGGTTAATTGATCAAAATCGCCGGTCACGAACACCGGATCTTCCGGCAGGTCGAGGGCAATCGTCTTGTCCAGCTTGACGGTCTTCGCCTTGATCAGGTTGCTGACGCCCTGCAGGACCTTGCCCAGATCCACGCGATCGGACGGGCGGCTATGCTCGTTTATCTCGATCTGCGACAGCGACAGAAGGTCATTGATCAGTTGCGACATCCTGAGGGACTGCGCCTGCATCATGGTAAAGAATCGCTTATGCGCCTCCAGATCGTTGCGCGCCGGCCCCATCAGGGTTTCAAGCGCACCGATCAGGATGGCCAGCGGGGTTCGGAGCTCATGGCTGGCGTTGGCGACGAAATCGACACGCATCTGCTGCATCCGGCGCGAGGCCGTCAGGTCATGCAGGGTCACGATCAGGCGCAACCCCTCGCTACTCTCCCCTTTCAGGTTCACGATATAGGCCGCGACATGGCGCGGCACGACATCGGAGATGGTAAACTCGATCCGGCTGTCCGGCTCCTTGCCCTCATAGGCCGTATCAACCGCCTTCAACAGCGCCGGGTGACGCAGGAAACGGGTCAGGTCCCCTTCCATCTGCTCGACACCGAAAAACTGATTCGCCGCATCGTTGGAGCGGCGGATGCGCCGCTTGCTCCCCAGCACCAGAACCGGATCGGGCAACATGTCGAAGAGGAGCGATGCCTCGTCCTGGCGCGATTGCGCCTCCCTCAGCATATGCTGCAACACCCGGCGATACTGCTCCATCGTCAGCAGGACATTATCGAGCGGCAGCAGGCCCTCACGCAAGGGAATGCGGTCATCCTCTTCCAGCGGGGACATGATCGCCGCCCGCTCCATCCGGAAAGCCACTGCCTGCATCTCCCGCACCAGCTTGGCAAAGAGGATAACCGCCGGGAGCACCGCCGCCCCGATCAGAAGCGCAACATGGCCAATCCGGATATAGTCATGGCTCAGTAACCAGAACGAAACAATGGCAACGGGCACTGTCGCCACCGTAATAAACAGCAGCATTTTCCATAAGTAACCGTTACTATTGTACATTCAGAGTTCTCTTGCCCAGGTGGTGACATCGCGAAACGCGCGACTGTCTCTATATGATATCCTTGTTTTACAGTTTTGTGACAGAGGCAAGCGTTTCCCCGATTTCCCGGTACAGGACGAGATCGGCATAGCCATCAAGCGGCGTCGGCTCCCGGTTGAGGATAACAAGGGGCGCGCCCGCCTGTTTGGCCGTCAGCGGAATTTCCGCCGCCGGATAAACGACAAGGGACGAGCCGATCGCCACGAACAGGTCACAACCCAGCGCCGCCTCCGCCGCGCGGCGCATTTCCTCCACCGGCATGGCCTGACCGAAGGAGATGGTGGCGGTCTTGATCAGTCCGCCGCATTTGTCGCAGCTCGGCAGGGTTTCATCGACCGCAAAAATCTCCTTCACGACCTCCAGCTCCATCCGGGACGCGCAGTCGAGGCATTTGGCATAGGTCGTGTTGCCATGAACCTCGATCACATCCGCGTCGCTGATTCCCGATGCCTGATGCAGGCCGTCGATATTCTGGGTAATGACGGCGCAGATTTTTCCTTGTTCATAGAGTGAGGAAATCGCCATATGTCCTTTATTCGGAACGGCTTTTGATAGCACAGGTTCCATGGCAAATTTCCGCCGCCAGCTTTCGCGCCGAGCTTCCTCCGATTGCAGGAACTCGGAAAAATCAATGGGGCGGTTCTTCTCCCACAGCCCGCCGGGGCTGCGAAAATCCGGAATACCGGATTCGGTACTGATCCCGGCGCCGGTAAAAATGGCGATTGAACGGCTGTTCCTGACCAGGTCCGCAAATTCCTCAAGCTCGGCTGACATTCCTATCTCCTGCATTTTTCACCCCATTATAGGGGTAAATGACGAAACACGCCATTTTCAAAGATTTCACTCCGCCCTGTCACAGATCCGCGCGGCAGACGTTATCTGTACATGTCAAACGGCACCGCCCCGCGCGGCGTCAACCCGAAGGAGCCATAGATGAGCAGGGACAACATGAACAATATCGTCGCAAGGGAATTATCAGATGCGCTCGCGCGCTGTAACGAGCAGGGAATAGACGCCGGAACCGTACGCACAGGCCTGCTGACCATCGCCATCGCCAATTTCGTCAACGGCATCGGGCTTCAGAATACCGTCTCCCTGTTCGAAGTTTTACCGGACCAGATTCGCTCCGGCATGTTTGACCGCTTCGTCGATCCGTCGCGCCCTGCCGTAGTCAATCCCGCCCCGCCCTATCGCGAGCCGGTCAGCGTGACGCAGCAGCAGCCCATCGATGTCAACCGCTATGGCACCGCACCGCAAAATCCGGCACAGCCCCCCGACTCGATCAAGCGGAGACGGCTCTAGCCGTGAAATAGCGTAAAAACGGGCAGTCATGTCGATTCCGGAATTTTAGGATAATTTTCCCTTTACATTAACCGTTTTTAAGGAAGATGGCTTTAGATTGTAGCGTAGATTTTTGTTAATCCTCAAAAGAGAGGCCTAAAGCTGTGCCGCAACATAAACCTTTTGCCGCCCGTCTTCGGACAGTTCTCCTCGCCACAACCGGCCTGGTTGTCGCGGGATGTAACACCATCTCTGATCAAACTGCGACTGCTGATGCGTCAGAGAACAGACCCGTTGCCGTAAGCAACAAAGCCCCCGAAACCACCAAAAACGGCGACATGACCCTCGAGACAATGCTGCGTGTCGGGGATCGGGCCTGGGCCAAGCAGGATTCAGCAACGGCGCTTCGGCTTTACGCCACGGCTGCCAAGCATGAACCGACCAACCCGGCGGCTTTTCTGAGAATCGGCGAGGTTCTTCGCAAAACCGGACGCGCCAGCGATGCCATCTCGGTCTATGAACGCATTCATACGTTCGATGCGGATAATATCGCGGCCTATCACGGCATCGGCTACAGCCAGCTGCAGATGGGCAAACCTTATCTCGCCTCCCAGACATTCTCCGAGGCCCTGAAAATCGAGGGCGGCAATGCCAAGTCCCTCGGTGGTATTGCCGTGTCGCTGGATAAGGCGGGCGAGCATAAAAGAGCCCAGGAATATTACAAACTCGCCATCAAGGCAGATCCGGAAAACCTGAACTACAAGAGCAATCTTGCCCTTTCCCTTGCCCTGTCCGGTGAGTCGGAGCAGGCGATCGCGATCCTGTCCGTTGTCACGGATAATCCGAATGCGACGGCGGAACATCGCCAGACACTCGCCCTCGCCTATGGCATGGCCGGAAAATCCGGTGAGGCGCTGAAATACTCGCGCATGGATCTTTCCGAGAAGGATGCCCGCAACAACAGCCTGTATTTCGAGGCGCTCAACAGCAAGCCTGACGAGCAGCTTCTCGCCCTGGATGACCAGATCAAGCTGATGAAGGCATCGAAGGACGAGATCGTCACCGAAGTTCTGACGGCCCCTATCCCGCAGGAATCGGCAAATCCGGATGTTCTGGTGGCCCGCGCGGAGAAAGAGGATTTGTCCCTCAATGCAAACGCCAAAAAAGGTCAGGCACCGGCGGCGAAAACACCCAAGCCTCTGGTCCCTGCGGCCGATTCCACGCTGGTGATGGCGAAATCGGAAGCCCCGGCGACGAAGACGGCTCCTGTAAAGGATATGGCCCCGGTCGTTGTCGCGAAAAAGGCTGTTCCGGAAGTGGAGATGGCGGATAAGCCCGTTGCCGTTGCCAGCGTTAAACCGGTCACACCCGTCGAAAAACCTGTCACCTTCGTGAAAAAGGATCCGGCCCCGGCAGCTCCGGCCCGCGAATGGACGCTGGACAAGAAAGCGGCGCCGGTAACTCCCAAGAGCGAGCCCGTAATTGCGGACACGCCGGAAGGGGAAACTCCCGCGGCAACGAAAATCGCTTTGCTTTCGGTTGATCAACCCATGAACAGCCCCGCCGTGGCCTACAAGCCTGACGGCGGCAGCTATTTCCTCCAGATCGGCTCCTACAAGGAAAAACCGCTGGCGGAGAAAGGCTGGAAGATCGTGCAGACCCAGAATGTTGATCTGCTCGGCGATATCGATCCGGTGATCCAGGAAATTGACCTCGGTGAAGAAAAGGGCGGCCTGTATTACCGCCTGAAGATCGGCGGTTTCTCCGACAAGACGAAGATCATGCAGCTTTGCGGCACCCTGCGCGACCGCAGCTTCGATTGCTTCATGGCCGCGGCACCTAAAGCCGAGACACCGGTCAAGAAGGATGGCCTACCCACCCTCGCCCCGAACCAGAGAATGGCGGAGGACGAAAAAGGCCAGACCCCTGCGGCGGACAGCGATGCCAGCCTGATCGCGGATTACAAGGAAGAATTCGGCGCCCTCTAGAAGAGTATGCGGCAATTTCACACCCGGGGCCGGTCACGAACCGGCCCTTTTTTTGTCCGCACGCTCGCATATCATCTGGCAGTCCCGCGCGCTGCATCCTCTTGACCCCGGCCGCGAGCTCGCCCCCTTCCCGTTCGCAACCGTGAGAAGGTATGGAAACGGCCATTGGACGGGTAGCTTCGCTTCCCCAGGGAGCCATCCTGTCCTCCGCCCAGATCTTCCCAGCTCTCCTTGTCCTGTGCGTCTTTCTGGGCAGCACCCATAAAAAAAACGGCGCCGTAATGAGCGCCGTCATCAAGTCCGGCAGATCAAAGACGCCTGCCGTGAGGGGATTATGCGTCAGTTACCGCCAGCGAAGGCGTCGATGGCTTTCAGGACCGCAGGACCGATCAGAACGATGAAGAGAGCCGGAAGAATAAAGACAATCATCGGCACCGTCATGATGGCGGGCAGGCGCGCGGCCTTTTCCTCTGCCTTCATCAGTCGTTCTTCCCGCATTTCCGCGGCAAGGACGCGGAGTGCAACGGCGAGCGGCGTTCCGTATTTCTCTGTCTGGATCAGGGTATTGACCAGCGTCGTCATGGCCTGAAAATCGACACGGGCGGCGAGGTTGGCAAGCGCTATTTTCCGGTCCGGCAGGAAGCCGATCTCAATGGAGGTGAGCCCGATTTCGTCGGACAGCTCGGGTGCGGAGTTGGTGATTTCCCGGCACACCCGGTCCAGCCCGCTATCGAGGTTCAAGCCCGCTTCCGTACAGATCACCAGAAGGTCAAGCGCATCCGGCAGGGATTTGCGAATGGCGGCGTAGCGTTTCGAGACCCGGTTCTTGACCAGCGTATCGGGCAGCATAAAGCCGACAAAGCCCGCAAAACCGGTCGCCAGCAGCTTGACTGGAATGCCCCATTCAACGGCACCAGTGCCGAACAGATATGTCGCGGTCAGTACGGCGAACACAAGCGGCAGGGAAATTCTGGCAAACAGATAGGCGACAAGCGCGTCTTTCGAGCGCCAGCCCCCCTTGGCCAGCCTCGCCGCCAGTATCTTGGCCCGCTCACCGCGCATCAGCTGCAATTTCTTGACAACCCGGTGCATCATGTTCTCGCGAACCACCAGCTTGCTGCGCTGTTTGGTCTGGCTGGCGATATCGGTTTTCAGCTTGGTGCGCCGCTTCTCGAGGCTCTTGATCCGGCCCGGCAGGGAATCCCTGACCAGCAAGGCGTTCCACATCATCAGGACAACCGCGAACGAGGCCGCGCCCGCGATCAGGGCCAGCATGTTCTCGTCGCGTAACCAGTCGGGCAGCAGGGTGACGATATCGACCATTTCAGTCTCCTAAATCTCGAAGCGGACCATTTTGGCCATCACACCGACGCCGGAGCCGATCATCGCCAGACCGGCGCCGATCATATACGCGCCGCGCGGATCCTCAATCAACGTGCCGACATAGCTGTCGTTGGCCAGCCAGAGCAGGCCGAACATGATGAACGGCAAAGAGCCGATAATCCAGGCACTCGCCCGCGCCTCCGAGGACATGGCCTTGATCTTGAGCTTGATCTGGCGGCGCTTGCGCAGCGTATTGGCGAGGCCGCCCAGGGTTTCCGCAAGGTTACCGCCGGTTTCCCGCTGAATAGAGATGGCAATGATCAGGAACTTGAAGTCCGGCAGATCAATGCGTCGGGCCACGTCCCAGAGGCCCTGCTCCAGGCTCTGGCCAACCCGCATGGCATCGGCGACACCGCGAAATTCCTTGCCCACCGGATCGGGCGCGTCATTGCCGACGGTGACGATTGACTCGCTGATCGGCAGGCCGGCGCGCAGGCCCCGGCACATAAGTTCGATCGCTTCGGGAAAGGTTTTCATGAATTTGTTGACCCGGCGCTTGCCAAGATATCCGACCGTGACATGCGGTATAAACAGGCCCGCAGCCAGCCCGATCGGAATTGCCAGAAACCAAGAAAGATCATAGAGATAATGGGCATAGCCGATGATCAGGAGGATAAACATACCGGTGGTGGTCGCATATTTCGATACCGACATCTTGAAACCGGTTTTCTCCAGCCTGATCTTCAACTGTTCCGGTTTCGGGATAAGTGTTTTCAGCATGCTGTCGATGATCTTGTAACCGCTGGTATCCTGGGAGCGGCGAGCGGAACTGCGCATCTGGGTCTTGCCGGCAGTCTTCTGGCCCTGGCTGATTTCCGTCAGCCGTCGCTGGGATTCGCGGGAATGGCCATCCCCCCCGGCAAAGGCAAACACCAAAAGTAAGGAAATGAGGAGGGTTGCCCCCCCGACCACCAGCATGATGGTCATCAGATCAGCAGGTCCTGCATCAAACATCACATGGCTCCCAATAGCATTTTCTCGAGACCGAAATAGGCGGCGCGGGGCGCGAAATGCGGACGCAGGCCGGTTGACTTGAATTCACCGAGCAGACGGCCGCCCTTGTCCTCGCCGTGGAATTCGTACCAGAACAGGTCCTGCATGGTGATGACTTCCTCTTCCATGCCGACCACTTCGGAAATATAGGTAATGCGGCGAACGCCATCGCGCATCCGGCTGATCTGGACGATCAGGTCGATGGCCGAGGCAATCTGGGTGCGTACGGCCTTTGTCGGCAGGTTGACGCTCGACATGCCGACCATGTTCTCAAGCCGGGTCAGTGCTTCACGCGGGCGGTTGGCATGGATTGTCGAGAGCGAACCGTCATGGCCGGTATTCATGGCCTGCAGCATGTCAATCGCCTCACTGCCACGAATTTCGCCGAGGATGATGCGATCAGGGCGCATACGCAGGGCGTTTTTCAGAAGGTCGCGCATCGAAATCTCGCCGCCGCCCTCAAGATTGGCTGTGCGGGTTTCAAGACGCACCACATGCGGCTGCTGCAATTGCAGCTCCGCCGCGTCCTCGATGGTGACAATCCGCTCACCCGGATCGATAAGCTGCGAGATGGCGTTCAGCATCGTCGTCTTACCCGAACCGGTACCGCCGGAGATCAGGATATTGAGGCGGCAACGACCGGCGACGCGCAGCACGGTGGCCGCGGCGGACGACAGATTCTGCTGACGCTCCATCACATCAAGGGTGATTTTCTGTTTGGCGAATTTACGAATGGAGATAGATGGTCCGTCAATCGCCAGCGGCGGAATGATGATATTCACGCGGCTGCCATCGGCAAGGCGGGCATCGACCAGCGGGTTCGATTCGTCGACGCGGCGACCGACATGGCTGACAATCCGCCCCGCGACCTGCATTACATGGGCGTTGTCGCGGAACTGGCAGTCGGACAGCACCAGCTTGCCTTTTTGTTCAACAAAGACCTGCTTGGGGCCATTGACCATGATATCGGTGATTGAATCGTCGGCGAGCAGGGGCTCCAGCGGACCGAGGCCGAGCATGTCATGCATCAGGCTTTCGGTCAGTTCGCGCTGTTCACGCTGGTTAAGCTGGATACGCTCCTCGATCAGGATGTCGGTGATGATATCGGAAATATCGCGGGCAAGATCGAGACGGTCCATCGTCACGGCCGCGCTGATGTCGATGCGCTCCATCAACAGCGGCTGGATTACGGATTTTATCCCTTCCAGATGCGCATTGATCTTGATACCGGTTGTCTCCGGCGCCATCGAAATATTGAACAGCGACGCAGATTTATCGTTTTCGTCCGGTTCTTCCTCCTTCTCAACCTTGACGACGGGGACAACCGGAAAAACCTCGTCTTCGTCCTCGTCTTCCGTGTCCGTATCGTTATTCCGGATTTCCGTCGGGCGGTCAAATTGCGCCCGGACTTCAACTGGTCCGTCCGGGTCGGCGCCGAAAACCGTCACCCCTTCTTCGACGATCTGGGTATAGCTGTAATGATCGCCCGTTCCGTTCAGATAGGCCTCCGGCTGTTCACTGCTGCCCTGTCGGGGAACATCGGGTTCCGACGCCGCCGGAGCAGAGGATTTCTTCTTCGCCAGTTCCGCCCAGAGGCCGTGGGTCAGGTCATTCACAAGCGTGCGTTGTTCAAGGACGTTAAGCTCGATTTTTTCACGTTTCATCGCGTCGCGCAGATATGTCTTGACCATCTGCGCGATGGCAGAACGGTTCTCGTTGACATCAATGCCCGGCAGTAGCGCGTCGGTGATTTCGGGCATATATTTTGCCAGAAGATCAGCCGCCTGCGGCCCGGCAACGCTCGGGGCTACCAGCGTCGCCTTTCCTTTACCGTCCGATGAAGATGAACGCCATAAACTCACGCTTTATGTCCCACTACTTTCTTTTTCCTGCCGCCCGGAATCAGGGTAAACAGGCCCTTTTTCTGCGGCTTTTCATATCCGGATACATCCGCCGACAAATCCCGCAGCACTTTCGCAATTGGCGATTTCGCCGCGACTTCTCCGATGGCCTTGCCAGCATTGGCACAGATCGTCAGTGATTTCGCGTCTTCGGGAATGACATAATCCACCGCCTCGTTCAGGCCGCGCTCAAAATCCGCCTTGGAAACCTGCGCCGCGCGCTCCGATCCAACGCGGCTGACCACTTTCAGGATCCGGCCCTTGGTCTGCAGCGATGTCATTGCCTGGGTAATCCGGTTGATATCGCGGATACCGGCGAGCGACTGGTCGGACACGAGAATAACCGTATCCGCCGATGCCAGCAGGGCGCCCTGCGTCGGCAGAAGATGCCGCGGCAGATCAACGATGACCTGGTTATAGTCCTGGCTGATCTCTCCGATCAGGGCGTCAATGGATTCCTCGCTGATATCAACAAGCTCATCGATCGGCTCCTCCGTTCCCAGAACCGCAAGGCGGTCGCCGTCCTTCACGATGGCGCTGTCGAGGAACAGCTTATCGAGCCGATGCGGATTTTCGAGGGCTTCGCGAAAGCCGCCGCCGGTTTCGATATCTAGCGAAAGAGTTGTCGTCCCGAAATGCAGATCCAGATCAAGAAGCGCGGTCGGCATTTTCTCTTCATTGGCCATGATCCAGGCGATGTTCGTGGCAATGGTTGTTGCCCCGACGCCGCCGCGCACACCGACAAGGACGGTAAGACGCCCACTTTGCGCAGCATGGAGAGCCTGGGACTGGCGATCAACATTTTCGACCGCATCCCTCAGGATTTCGGCTGTCAGCGGCTTGACCAGATAATCCTTCGCGCCGAGCGCGATCATTTTCCGAAACTCCCCGACATCGTTGGACGCGCCCAGGACAATCAGGGTTTTATCCGCGCCCATCTTGCGGATCAGCCGGGTAATATCGCTATCGGGATCAATACTTTTCGTGATGTCCGCCAGGACCACCTTGGGCGAATGTCCCGGCTCGATCCGGGTCAGTGCCGCCGTGATCCCGCCGTCCTGGCTGGCGTCGGAGGCAAAGTCGAGGGCGTCACAGACCTCCCGGCTGACTTCGAGGGATTTTTCATCCTCGACGAACGCCATGAAATCTTCACAAATCGCGTTGCCGAAAAGCGTGCTTAAAGATGATGATTTAGCCATTTCCAGAAACTCCCTTATTCCCCGCCGCCAGGTGCTGCCGATGATCCG
>JBBDJF010000070.1:0-3324 GCA_040880045.1 Sneathiella sp. | reverse complement strand
CAGGATCAGCTCGATCAGCAGAATAATCCCGACAAGTCCGCCGATTGGCAGATACTGAAGGAAACCCTGACGAAGTTCGGCGAAATTGATGTCCAGCATCATGACAACAAAAAGGAACAACACCGCCACTGCGCCGACATAGACAACGACAAGGATCATCGCGAGGAACTCCGCCCCCAGCAGAATAAACAACGCCGCCGAGTTAAAGAACGCGAGGATCAGGTAAAGCACCGAATGCACGGGATTTTTCGCCGAGATCACCATAAAGGCCGAGGCAATGGTCATCGCCGCAAAAAGATAGAAAGCAATCGTCGAGATAATCATCGCGCGCCTCTTCCCGTTAATGTCAGTTCCGTCATGCACATAGCTGTCACTGTCTTACTTTCGATTATCTGTAGGGCGCGTCAGCGACCAGGTTCTGGGCGACTTCCTGCTCCCAGCGGTCCCCGTTATCGAGCAGTTTCTGCTTGTCGAAGAAAAGCTCTTCCCGGGTTTCCGTCGCAAACTCGAAATTCGGGCCCTGCACAATGGCATCCACCGGGCAGGCTTCCTGACAGAAACCGCAATAGATACATTTGGTCATATCGATGTCATAGCGCGTGGTGCGTCGGCTGCCGTCCTCGCGTGGTTCGGACTCGATCGTGATGGCAAGCGCCGGGCAGGCCGCCTCGCACAGTTTGCAGGCAATGCAGCGCTCTTCGCCGTTGGGATAGCGTCGCAAGACATGCTCGCCGCGAAAACGCGGGCTGAGCGGGCCTTTTTCATAAGGATAGTTGATGGTCGCCTTTGTCTTGAACATATAGCGGAAGGTCGTCGCAAGACCCGTGACGATTTCCGCCAACAGCAGACTGCGTGCCTGTTTATCGATAAAGCTCATATTCAAACAGCCTTTTCACTATCTCGTTTTACCATCGCCCAATTTCGGCGCTGGTCGTTTCGTTGTTTTGCCTTACGCCGGGATCATGTCGAAATAGACAAGGAAACCGGCCGTTACCACCACCCACAGCAGCGAGAAGGGCAAAAATATCTTCCAGCCGAGCCGCATCAGCTGATCATAGCGATATCGCGGCAGCGTCGCGCGGACCCAGATGAAGACAAACAGCAATATCGCAATCTTGATCCCGAACCAGACCACGCCGGGAATCCAGGTAAAGATCGCCCAGTCCGCCGGCGGCAGCCAGCCACCAAGGAAAAGGACAGTGCAAATCCCGCTCATCAGGATCATATTCGCATATTCACCAAGGAAGAAGAGCGCGAACGCCATCGAGGAATATTCCGTCTGGTAACCCGCAACCAGTTCTGCCTCCGCCTCCGGCAGGTCGAATGGATGCCGGTTGGTTTCCGCCAGGATCGAGACGAAGAAGATGATGAACATCGGGAAAAGCGGAATAAACCACCAGTTCAGCAGGCCCAGGCTTCCCTTCTGCGAGAGAACAATGCCTGTCAGGTTCATCGTACCGGCGCAGAGCAGGACGGTCACGATCACGAATCCGATCGACACCTCATAGGAGACCATCTGCGCCGCAGAGCGGAGTGCACCCAGAAAGGGGTAGCGCGAATTGGACGCCCAGCCCGCCACAATGATCCCGTAAACACCGAGGGAGGAAATCGCAAAAAGATAAAGTACACCCACATTGATGTCGGCCAGCACCATCCCTTCATCAAACGGGATAACCGCCCAGGCAATCAGGCTCAGGATAAAGGTGAGCATTGGCGCCAGCAGGAAAAGGACCTTGTTGGCACCGGTTGGCACCACCGTTTCCTTGAAAAAGAGCTTCGCGCCATCCGCAAGGGGCTGCAACAACCCAAACGGACCGACCACATTGGGACCCCGGCGAAGCTGCATCACCGCCATGACCTTGCGCTCATACAAAGTCAAATATGCGACCGCCACCAGCAGGGGTACGACAATCAGCAGTATCTGGCCGACAATAATCAGCCCCGGGAGTAGGTAAATATCCCAAAACTCAACCATTTGTACCGGTCTCCTCACTCTTTACTTTAGAAAAGACCGAACTGCATTGCGCCATAATCCGGCTTGACCGCGAAATCGTGTTTGTCAGGTAGTAATCCGTGATCGGATTAACGAAAGCATTTTCCCCGGTCGACCCTGCCACGCCAAAATCGCCCCAGGGCGCGGGCGTGACTACATCGATATCCGCAAAATGCGGCGCTACCTCAATCATCTTCGCGCGGAGCTCTGCTAATGTATTGTAAGGTAAAGTCTTACCGAACTTTTCAGAAAGCGCCCGGAGGATTGTCCAGTCCTCCCGTGCCTCTCCCGGCGGGAAGATTGCCCGCCGCCCCAGCTGTGGCCGTCCTTCGGTATTGACCCAGAGGGCATCTTTTTCCGTATAGGCAGCGCCCGGCAGAATCACATCCGCCGCCGCGGCGCCAATGTCGCCATGGCTGCCCTGATAAATCACAAAGCTGTTTTCAAGCCGGGACGTATCGATTTCATCCGCCCCCAGCAGAAAGAGAACATCCAGTGAGCCGTCAAGCATTTCAACTGCAGACTTGCCGTCCTCGCCCGGCACAAGGCCGAGATCGAGGCCGCCTACGCGGGCCGCTGCGGTATGCAGCACGTTAAAGCCGTTCCAGTCATCGCCGACAAAACCGAAATCATCGGCAATCTTCCTGGCAAGCGCGAGAACTGCTCCGCCATCGGACCGGCTTAACGCGCCCTGCCCGACGATAATCATCGGCCGTTTCGCCTTTTTCAGGATTTTGGCAAAAGAATGCTTGCCCGCTGCGACTTCAGCAAGGGTCGCGGGGCCCGCGCCCAGATATTCATGGGCATAGCCAAGATCGACCTGCTCACCAACCAGTGCAATCGGGAAATTGCCCATTTTCCAGCGCTTGCGAATGCGGGCGTTTATCAGCGCGGCCTCATGCCGCGGGTTGCTGCCGACAATCAGCAGCGCGTCGGCTTCTTCAATACCGGCAATCGTGCTGTTGAAAAGATACGCGCCTCGAACCTCGGTTGAGAGCGCCGCGCCATCCTGGCGGCAATCGATATTCGGCGAGCCGAGAAGATCCATCAGGTCCTTCAGCGCCTTCATGCTTTCCGCACAGGCAAGGTCACCGGCGATTGCGCCGATTTTTGATCCTTCAAGCCCGTCCACCTTGGCGGCGATCGCGGCAAACGCATCGCCCCAGCTTACGGCTTCCAGCTTGCCGCCTTTACGGACATAAGGAGTATCGAGCCGCTGCGCCTTCAGCCCGTCATAGGAAAAGCGGGACCGGTCCGAAAGCCATTCCTCATTTACGTCTTCATGCAGACGCGGGAGAATTCGCATGACTTCCTTGCCCCGGCTATCGATG
>JBBDJF010000069.1:0-21060 GCA_040880045.1 Sneathiella sp. | reverse complement strand
TCCATCGCGCAGATGCCGGGCGGCGTGCCCGTCGGCACGCTCGCCATCGGCAAGGCAGGGGCGATCAATGCAGGCCTCCTCGCCGCCCAGATCCTCGCCCTGAATAACGAGACCTACGCCAGCGCCGTCCATGAGTGGCGCGCCCGGCAGACCGACACCGTCGCTACCGACCCACAACAAGGCATCAACAGATGACAGTAATCGCGCCCGGCGGGCATATCGGAATCCTCGGCGACGGCCAGCTTGGCCGGATGATGGCCATTGCCGCCGCCGAAATGGGCTATTTCGTCCATGTTTTCGGCCCCGAGAAAGACAGCCCGGCGGCGCAGGTCAGCCATCGCTCCACCGTTGCCGCCTATGGCGACAAGGATGCCCTCAAGGCCTTCGCGAAAAGCGTCGATGTGGTGACGCTGGAGTTCGAGAATATCCCGACCGATACGCTGGATTTCCTGAATACGCTGGTCCCGGTGCGGCCGAACGCCAAGGTGCTGGAAATCACGCAGGACCGCCTGTTCGAGAAGAGCTTCATCACCAATCTCGGCATCGGCACGGCGCCTTTCGCCAATGTCGAATCCATTGACGAACTGGTCCAGGCGATCAAGCAGGTCAAGCTGCCGGCAATCCTGAAGACCCGTCGTCTTGGCTATGACGGCAAGGGCCAGATCAAGATCACCGGCGGCAGCGACCTTGACAAAGTATGGACCGAGATGCAGGACGCCCCCTCGATCCTGGAGGGGTTCGTCAATTTCAAGATGGAGATATCGGTGATCGTCGCCCGCAGCACGCAAGGGGAGATTGCCTGCTACTGCCCGGTCGAGAACCGGCACAGGAACCATATCCTCGACGTCACCCTCGCGCCCGCCGATATCCCCAAGCGGCTCGCCGACAAGGCCGTCGAGATCGCCGGGAAAATCGCCAAAAAAATTGATCTTGTCGGGATGATCGCGGTCGAGATGTTCGTGACCAAGGACAACCAGATACTGGTCAACGAACTGGCCCCGCGACCGCATAATTCCGGCCACTGGACGATCGAGGGCTGCGCCACCAGCCAGTTCCGCCAGATCATCCGCGCCGTCTCGGGCCTGCCGCTCGGGCGACCCGACCGCCATTCCAACGCGGTGATGAAAAACCTGATCGGCGACGATGTGGAAGGCTGGGGCGCGCTGCTGGAGGACCCCGAGAACAGCCTGCATCTCTATGGCAAAAGGGAGGCGCGCGCGGGCCGCAAGATGGGCCATGTCACCTGCCTGATGCCGCTCAGCCAGAAACCGAAACCCTGACCGTCAGATCGCCCAGCCGCCCGCGAAATAGAGCACCTGCCCGGTGATATAGTTCGACTTGTCGGAGACGAGGAAGAGAAGGTAATCGCCCGCCTCCTCCTGTGTGCCGAGGCGACCGAGCGGGATCTGCGCGGTGATCTTCTTGAACGCCGCCTCATTCTCCAGCAGTTCCTTCGGGAAATAATCCGGGCTCTCGACGAAATTCGGCGCGAGCGCGTTCACCTGGATATTATAGCGGCCGAGCTCCTTCGCCAATGTCTGCGCCAGTGCGTTGGCCCCGCCCCGCGCCGCCACATACATCGAATAGTTGGGAATGCCGTTGCGCGGCGCGGCGGAGGAGATAAACAGGATCTTGCCCCGTCCCGCCTTCTTCATATGCCTTGACGCCGCCTTTGCGAAGTGAAAGCCGCGGACCATCAGGACGTCCAAAGTCTTGCGGAAATCCTCGATATCCGCTTCGTCAATCGCCGCTTTGAGCGCCGGAAAGGCATCATTGTTGATCATCACGTCAATCCGCCCTTCGGCCGCAACGACTTTCTCGACCAGCTCCGTCGGGTCCTGCCCGGGCAGGGCCTTCGCGCCCGGAATTTCAGCCTCGAACTTTTCCCGCGCGGCGGCGTCGGTAAAAGCGTCGTCCTGCGCATAGACGGTGGCGCCTTCCGCGATCATCACGCGGCTGCCGGTCCGCCCCAGGAAATGCAGGGCGTCAGTGATCAGGATGATTTTATTATTGAGCATTCTTTTAGGTCCCGATTGTTAGCGATTTATAGGAACCGCCAACAATAAGCCGCCCGGCCGGAAAGGCAAGACCTAGTGGCTGCCGCCCATAATGCCCGTCTTGACCGAGTAATCCACGGCGACGCCATAGTTCGGATCGTCATCGGAATCGACCATCAACTGCCCGGCGCGGTGCAACAGCCGGTGACAGTCCCGCGACAGATGACGCAGCTGGACATGCTTGCCCAACGCCTCATATTTCGACGCCAGCGACTCGATTGCCTGCAGGGCCGACTGATCGACGACGCGGCTGTTCATGAAATCGACGATGACGATGGTCGGATCGCCTTTGATATCGAACACCGCCGCAAAGCCTTCGGTGGAGCCGAAAAACAGCGGCCCCTCGATCTTGTAGACCTTCTCGCCGCCCGGCAGGATTTCCGTGATCGCATGGATGCGCCGCGCATTGTTCCACGCATAGACCAGCGCCGAGATGATCACGCCGACCACCACGGCAGCGGCCAGATCGACCAGCACGGTCACGGCGGTCACCAGCAGGATCGTCAGCGTATCAGCCAGCGGGATGATCCGCATGATGCGCAGGCTCTGCCATGCGAAGGTGCCGAGCACAACCATGAACATCACCCCGACCAGCGCCGCGAGCGGGATTTGCTCGATCACCGGCGAGGCGACCAGGATAAAGGCCAGCAGGCACAGCGCCGAGGCAATCGCCGAAAGCCGCGTCCGCCCGCCCGATTTCATATTGATGATAGACTGGCCGATCATGGCGCAGCCGCCCATACCGCCGAAAAATCCGGTGACCGTATTGGCGACCCCTTGCGCCACGCATTCCTGCGACGCACCGCCGGTCTCCTCGGTAACCTCGCCGACGAGGTTGAGGGTCAGCAGACTCTCGATCACGCCAATGGCCGCGAGGATGAGCGCGTAGGGGAAAATAATCGTCAGCGTCTCAAGATTGATCGGCACCATGGGAATGTGGAATGCCGGCAGCCCGCCCTTGATCGAGGCGAGATCGCCGACGCGCGGCGCGTCAATGCCGAAAAAAATCACAACGGCGGCAACGACGGCGATCCCGGCGAGCGGCGCCGGAATGGTCTTTGTCACCTTCGGCATCAGCCAGACCACCGCCATGGTCAGCGCCACCAGCGCCAGCATGGTCATCAGCGGCAGGCCGCTCAACCAGACCAGGGCGCCTTCCGGCCCGGCTGTCTGAAACTGCGAGAGCTGCGCCATGAAGATAACGATGGCGAGGCCGTTGACGAAGCCCAGCATCACCGGATGCGGCACCAGCCGGATAAACTTGCCCAGGCGGAACACGCCCGCCAGTATCTGCAATATCCCCATCAGAACCACAGTCGCGAACAGATACTCCACCCCATGCAGCGCCACCAGCGAGACAATAACCACCGCCAGCGCCCCGGTCGCGCCGGAGATCATGCCTGCCCGGCCGCCGAACAAGGCCGTGATCAGGCCGACGATAAAGGACGCATAGAGCCCGACCAGCGGATGGACCCCCGCGACGAACGAGAAGGCGACGGCCTCCGGCACCAGGGCAAGGGCGACCGTCAGGCCGGAGAGCAGTTCCGTCTTGATACGGCCCGGTGTAAAGCGAATAGGGTCAGCGCCCGAGCGTCCAGCGGAAAACAGGCCGGACACAGCGGCAAGCGTTGGCTTGAGCATGTCGTAGGATTCCAGTTATGGGAGATGTCAATTTGCGGCGACCATAGGGCACTCTGACCGCCTTGAAAAGCATTTTATTGCAGTGCAGCATATTTTTCGGGAAGGGCCGGTAAACGATCCGGCGTCTAGGGCTTTTTCTTCCGGCACCAGAACTGGTACATGCCCCGGAACAGCGTCGGGTTTTCCGTCTCGATTGCCGCCCAGTTGGCAAGGGTCCGTCCGCCGGGATCGTCCTTGTGGCGGGCGCGATAGGCGTCCATCACCCGCGCCTCGGTAAACTCAAAGCCAAGGAAGTCGAGGCCCATACCCTCCAGCGCCGCCTGCAGGCGGGAGATATCGAAGCGCTGCTCCTGTCGATGGAACAGCAGGTCGCGACAGCCGCTTAAACTATAGAAATCGAGCTCCCTCGTCACCGGTTTCGCCAGGTGATCCTCCGGCAGGGCCAGTATCTGCTGCCGCAGGCGGCGCATTTCATCGAGGGTGAGCGTCGCCAGCCCCTCGCCCACCATCTCGCGGACGGCAACGACATCCTGCCGCGCCTGCTCGCTGTAGAGCGCGACCTTCATCACCCCGTTTGGTGCCAGAAAGCCGAGCAAACCCTGCCATGCCGCCTCCGGGTCGGCCATGTGATGCAGCACGCCACAGGCCTCGATCAGGTCGAAGCGCCCGAGATCGGCGGGCAGGTCGAGGATGTCGGCCTCGGCGAAGGTGACATTGGTAATGCCGAGCGTCTCCGCCTGCCGTGCGCCATAGGCAAGGGACCGGCGCGAGAGGTCAATTGCCGTCACGTCCGAGCCTTTGATCCGCCGTGCCGTGCGAAGCGCATGTCGGCCGGTGCCGCAGCCCGCGACCAGCACCTTCGGTGCCTCAGGCACGGCGGCGAAGGCCGTTCCGGGAAACAGGTTGCGCAGCAGCGCCGGTAACGTGGTCTCCCCGCCCGCCCGCAGGCCGCGCCAGCGCGGATAGGGGCTTTCCTCATATTGCGCGCGGACAGCGCGGGAGACCGTATCGCCCGTCGTCGACAGGCAGGGCAGCGTCGCTTTCAATACCCACTCGCGGAGTTTCTGCGGCCCCATGCGGATCAGCAGGAGGCGGCACCAGGGCAGCGCGGTCAGTACCGTCTCGCCCTTCTCAAATATCTCGTCGGCCATCTCGGGCTGCAGCGGACCGTAAAGCGCCGCGATGAGCGCTGTTTCGAAATCCGTGACCAGCGGCGGCGCGCCCGGCGGCGGCTCAATCGCATATTCGGTCAGCCCAAGCTGCAGCGCGAGGAGCGCCATGACCTCCGGCTCCGCCGTCACCTTGTTCTTCACGATCAGGTCGCGCGCCGCCTCAACCAGCGCCTCCATATCCGCGGCGGGCAGGATCAGGCTGGCGAAGGCCGCCGCGATCACCGGCTCCGTCAGCGCGGCGGAGAATGCCTGCCAGTCGTCTTTCGTGCCGGGCGGGGTTTTGAGGCCCGGATGCCGCCGCAGCCGCGCCAGCAGCGCAACGATGATCCGGTCGCTGTCCACCGCATCGCAATCCAGACAGCGCCGCATCGCCTCATCCCCCGGCGCGCCGAGGTCCACCGTCCCGGCTCCCGACAGAAGATCGGCAAGCGCCTGCAGGGCGGTCGGTGCGTACTCTTCAAGCGCCGCCGCCTTCAGCCCGGCGCGGATCGCCTCGCGATACTTCCCGCGCTCGGCGAGGAAGCGGGCATAGCCGCGCCAGCCGAGACTATAGGCACTGTCCGCCGTCACCGCCGCCTTGAAGGATTTTTCCGCCGCCAGCGTCTTCCCCTGATCCTTCAGCAGCAGCGCGAGGTTGTAATGGGCGGGCGCAAGGGTACGGTGCTGCTTCAGGATCTGGCGATAGAGCGCCGCCGCCGCATCCGTCTCGCCGCGCCGCTGCAATGCCGTTGCCCGGCCCATGGCCTGCTCGATTTCCCCTGCACCCATAACTCCCTCCAGTTTGAACGGCCAATCTAGGGGAATTTTGACGCGACCGCCAGACGCAAGCGGCGGGAATTCTGCCCAATAATGGTGCAGCGCAACATAAAATGGCTAAAAATCAGGCGGAATGGTGATCCGCCGGAACAGGTATTTTATCTAACTTACTGAAATATATAGAAATTAAAAACTGGCACACCCCTTGCTGATAAGAGGATCATCATCGTGAGTAAAGGATAAATTTTAATGAAATATTCCAGATTGCTGCCCGCCGCTGTTCTTGCCCTTGGTTTCTCCACTCTGGCGCATGCCGACCCGCTGGTTGCGGAAAGCGATATTCCCGGCGAGTTTTCCGCCAATGTCGGGCTCATCAGCGACTACACCTTCCGCGGTATCTCACAAACGGATAACGAGCCGGCCGTTCAGGGCGGGTTCGACTATACATATGATTTCGGTCCGGTCGCGGTCAGCGGCGGTATCTGGGCCTCGAACGTGAAGTTCACGGACGCCACAGTCGAGATTGATTATTATGTCGGTGTCGGCGGCGCCATCGATGCGTTCAGCTGGGACCTGTCGGCGATCTATTACAGCTACCCCGGCGCCTCCAGCAGCCTGAACTATGATTTCTTCGAGATTGCCCCGTCCATCGGCTATGACTTCGGCGTTGCCGCCGTCAGCGCAGGCATCAACTATTCCCCCGATTATTTCGGCAGCAGCGGCGATGCCTTCTATTACAGCGGCGGCATCGATATTCCGCTCGGGAAATACTTCACCCTGAGCGGCACCGTCGGCTACCAGACGATTGACGACAATGCCGCCTGGGGCACGGATGACTATATGGATTACGGCATCAGCCTGTCCACCGAGATTGCCGGGTTCGGCGTCAGTGCCGGCTGGACCGACACCGACCTGCCGAGCAGCCAGTGCAGCGATCTGTGCGGCATCTTCGCGGTTTCCGTTTCACGTTCCTTCTAACCCTATTCCCGCCGGGCCATGATGAGGTCTCCCCTTTCATGGTCCTGAACTTGGCCGTCTGACGATCTACTCCCGTCGGACGGCCTTTTTTCTCAGCGAGACCAAAGAAAAAGGCGGCAGGATAAACTGCCGCCTTTTGTCGTTTTGTCCTTGACGATGCGTGCACTCAGGCGGCGTTGTCGATCGCCTTGATGTCGGCAAGATATTTCTCGACCAGCTTGCCGAGGCTCTCCGCCTGCGATCCCATGTCCTTCGTCGCATCGAGAACCTGGACAGCCGTCTGGCCGGATTCAAGCACCGCATCGTTCACTTCGGTGATATTGCGGTTTACCAGCTGGGCGCCGCTTGATGCCTCGGTCACGTTGCGGGAGATTTCCTGCGTCGCGGCGCTCTGTTCCTCGACCGCCGAAGCAATCGCCATGGAGACATCGCTCACCTTGGAGACGATCCCGCCGATCCCCTCGATCGCCTTGGCCGTGTCTTCGGTGGCGCCCTGGATACCGTTGATCTGCTTGTTGATTTCCTCGGTCGCATTGGCGGTCTGGGTCGCGAGGCTCTTGACCTCGGCGGCGACAACAGCAAAGCCCTTGCCCGCCTCACCGGCGCGCGCCGCCTCAATCGTGGCGTTCAGCGCCAGCAGGTTGGTCTGCTCGGCGATATCCGTGATCAGCTGGATAACCATGCCGATCTTCTGGGCGGAATCGCGCAGGCCCATAACCTTGACGGAGGCGCCGTCAACCTCGGCCACCGCCTCATCGGAGATCGATCCGGCATGGCTCACCTGCTGGCTCACCTCGCGGATGGTCGCGCCGAGTTCTTCCGCCGCGGCGGCGACGGACTCGACATTGCTGGCGGTCCTGTCGGACGTATCCTTGGCGGAGATGGATTTTTCAGAGGTTTTTGCCGACTTCTCGGACATGTCACGCGCCATCGTCTCGGATTTCGAAAGGGCGGTGCGGAAGGATCCGAGGATGCCCGAAATTCCGGCATCGAAATCCTTGTTCAGCGCATCGATCTTGGCAAGACGCGCCTCGCGCTTGGCATTGCTTTCCTCCTCGCGGCGGAGTTCCTCTTCAATGGCCGCCGTCTTTCTTGCGCTTTCTTCTTCCTCCCGAAGCTGCGCCGCCTTCTCGGCCTGCTCCTGCTTCTCGGCCAGTTCCTGCGATTTCACCACACTATCGCGATAGTCGGCAACGGCGGCGGCAATGGTACCGATTTCATCCCTTGACTGGTGATCGACGGTGAAGGAAAAATCACCCTCGCCAATTTTCCGAAGCGCATTCGCGCAGAGACGAAGCGGCGCCTCGATCGAGCGGACGATAAAGACCGACAACGCGACAAATAGCAGGATGGCGACAACGCCGGAGCCGAGGATAACAAATTCCGAGGTGCGGGCGGCAGCAATTGCGGCCTCGCTGCTCTCGATCACTTCTTCCTCGATCAGTTCCTCAACGGCACCGTTCTCATCGGAGAGCCGGTTGAAGGCGGCAAAAAACTGCGGCATCCCGCTGATCGCCTTGGCGCGATCGGAGAAGCTCAGCTCGACAAGCTGCTCGGCCGTGGTGATATAGTTATCAAGCGCCGGTTTCACTTTACTGAGCGCCGCGACAATCTCGGGGCTTAGCGGCAGCGCCGCGTTATCTTCCAGGGTCTGGTGGAACAGGGCCGCATGTTCCCTGAGGTCGGCCAGCACGGTCTCCTTGTCCGAGAATGTCTCGCCGCCCGACACCAGAAGCGCATTGAGCACATCCGACTTCAGGGCGTCATGCATCATGTCGCCGGTCAGGAAGTTGCTGGAAGCCTGACCCGAGACCACCACATGATGGAGGGTGGCGTTAAGTTTTCCGGTGGAGCTGATGCTGATCCAGACAGTCACAGCGATCAGAATGCCGGTAAGGACGGACAGAATGCCGAATTTGCGGCGTAACGACATTGTTTTAAACATATATGAAACCTTCTGTTCAAAAGCGCCGAAGCGCGACTCTTTTTCCCGCAACCCTACAGCGGCGGTCTTTTACGATTGCCCGACTTTAAGCGAAGAAGGTTAATGAAGTTTTACCCGCCGGTCCGGCGTGTCCGGATTTATCCCGGCCGTCCCAGCAGCAGGAAATGCGCCCTGGTGGTGAAGGCCGCCACCCCGTTCTGGTTTTCGCAGCGCAGGATGGTCTCCAGCCAGCCGCGCCCCGGTTTGGAGCTTGGCCGGGTTTCGAGTATCTCCATCTCCGTTCTGAGCACATCCCCGGCGAAGAGCGGCGCCAGAAAGTTCAGCTCGACCCCGAGACCGGAGGGCAGGAAATGCCATTGCTGCCAGATATGGGTCGTCGCCTTGGAGGAGAGCGCGAAGGTATAGGCGCCGCAGGCCACCACATCGGGAAAGCCCATGGCGCGCGCCGCCTCGGCGTCAAAATGCATCGGCTGGTCATCGAAGCGCCGCCCGAAATCCAGCATCTCCACCCGCTCCACCGTCACCGTTGCGCCGGCGAACCTGTCGCCCTTTTTAACATCATCGAAATAGAGTTTCCGGCTCATCCCTCGCCCCCGTTTGTTTTTGGGCAAGGATAAGCCGGATCGCCCGCCGCGCAAACGGCTAATTTCGAAAAGACGGAGGCGCCCTGTCACAAAGCCCGCGCAGACTTCTCCCGTTTTCTCCCGAAATCCGGCCCGGTTGGACATCAACCGTCGCATTTGTTAAAGTCCACGCCTGTCGGCGCCCGTAATCTGAGTATCCCGGGAATAAATAAATGCCACGCGCCGACACCGGGGGGCAAGAAATGGGGGAAATATGAGCGAAGACTTATATGAAACTGATTATGAGGTCGGGCAGAGCAATCTGCAGAAATGGGGGATGGATATTCATCACCCGGTTTTCTGGGTATCGTCCGGTCTGGTAATCCTGTTTGTGGTGGGCGTCCTGATGGCGCCGGAAGCCGCGAAAGGCGCCCTTGACGGCGCGAAATGGTGGTCTATTGCCGCCTTCGACTGGCTGTTCATGCTGGCGGGAAATATCTTTGTGGTTTTCTGTCTTGTGCTGATTTTCCTGCCGGTCGGCAAGATCCGCCTGGGCGGCCAGGACGCCAAGCCCGAATTTACCCGAATGTCCTGGTTCGCGATGCTGTTCGCGGCGGGCATGGGCATCGGCCTGATGTTCTGGTCCGTGGCCGAGCCAACGGCCTATTTCACCGGCTGGTACGAGACGCCGCTCGGTGTCGAGGCGAGAACGCCCGAGGCGGCAAGCATGGCGATGAGTGCGACCATGTTCCATTGGGGCCTGCACCCGTGGGCGATTTACGCGGTTGTGGCGCTGTCGCTCGCGTTCTTCTCCTATAACAAGGGATTGCCGCTGACCATCCGCTCGGCCTTCTATCCGCTGATCGGCGATCACAGCTGGGGCTTCTTCGGCCATGTGATCGATACCGTTGCGGTGCTGGCGACGCTGTTCGGCCTTGCCACCTCGCTCGGTTTCGGGGCGCAGCAGGCCTCCGCCGGACTTGCCTATCTGTTCGGGTTCGAGGCGGGGATCAACACCCAGATCGCGGTGATCATCGTGGTCACGGCGCTGGCGCTGTTCTCGGTGATCCGCGGACTTGACGGCGGGGTGAAGGTTCTCTCCAACATCAATATGAGCATTGCCGCCATCCTGCTGCTGTTCGTCTTTATCGTCGGCCCGACGGCGGTTATCATCGCGACCATGGGCGACACGCTGATCGGCTATCTCGGCCAGATCGTCGCCTACAGCAACTTCATCGGCCGCGAGGATGAGGCCTGGATGCAGGGCTGGACGGTGTTCTACTGGGCCTGGTGGATCAGCTGGTCGCCGTTCGTCGGCATGTTTATCGCCCGCGTCTCCAAGGGCCGGACGGTGCGGGAATTCCTGATTGCCGTGCTGATCATCCCGACCCTCGTCACCCTCGTCTGGATGAGCGTCTTCGGCGGCGCCGCCCTCGACCAGATCCAGAACGGTGTCGGCGCCCTTGCCGGCGGCCTCGATACGGTGGAGCTGGCGATGTTCCAGATGCTGGAGAACCTGCCGTTCGCCACCATCTCCTCGGCGATCGGCATCGTGCTGGTGCTGGTCTTCTTCATCACCTCATCGGACAGCGGCTCCCTCGTGATCGACGCGATCACGGCGGGCGGCAAGGTCGATGCGCCGGTGGTGCAGCGGATCTTCTGGGTCGTCATCGAAGGCGTCGTCGCGGCGGCGCTGCTGTTCGGCGGCGGGGCCGATGCCCTGACGGCGCTGCAGGCGGCGGCGATCACCGTCGGCCTGCCGTTCACGGTGGTCCTCCTCGCGATGTGCGTCTGCCTCTATATGGGCCTCCGCCACGAGAAGATCTACGTCGTCGATCCGGTCGAAGAAACCGCTTCGTAAAGTCGGCGAACACGCAAAAGCAAAGGCCAGCGGTAAACCGCTGGCCTTTTTTTGTTGGGGGGGAATTAGAATAGTTTATTTTTGCAGCTGTTTTTGCAAAACGGTAGATACAATCGCACCCAAACTACCGCTAAAAATCACGGATTGTATTTTTGATAATTGTTCAGGATTTAGCCAACCATATGGGGTTAAATAGTGAACAGACCAAATTACTAAGCTGGCTAGAAAAAGTGCCGTAAAAACGACCGTGACAACAACAATTAACAAACCATACACTTTAAGCCAAATAATATCATTGGCTACCTTTTGGCCTCTAAGTTTGTCTTCATTATCCCAATTTTTTTCTTCAAGACGAGCTTGTTTGTCCTCACTCCAGCCCGGAAGATCCTCTGGAGGCGGAGGTACAGGAAGCTCCTCAGCCATTCATCATAGCCTTATAGTGGTTCCTGATAAGTTCGTCCCCGATCTCAATATTAAAGACATCGTTTTCATAAACCTGATCCCAAGGTGTACCACTTTTATGAGTCAAGCTAGAAAGAGAAAACCCGGAAAGATGACCATATTTTTCGAATACATCTTCTAAAAAAGATCGAGTGTCACCATCAACATTTGATGGTTCATCAGAAATACGATCAAGCGGTATTTCCTTTCGTCCAAAATGTTTTGTCGCGTGGTATAAATCGGGAATAACAGGGCCGAATTTCCACGCCTCTATCCGGTCAGGAAATAGATCAACATCACGCAAAGCCAAGCTCCAACCATGCGCAATATAAACAAGCTTCATTAATTGCAATGGCGTGAGAGACTTATCTTTTCTCTTTGCGATTTTTAAAATTTCATCGGCAATTGTAATTGCCGAATAATTTGCAGAGCGAATATCATTCATCTGTACTCCCCACATTCATCCCCCTCAGATGTACGACTATTTCGTATATTGTTTTATATAGAATTAAAATTTCATTTGCAAATGTTCATATTTTGTTCTCATTATAATTTCAGAAATAGCGATTTATACGTATTCTTATGTCGTTAAGACATTAAATTCCGAAAGAATCTTATCTATACTTGGTGCATACCGGTTTTAAATCAAAAAATGAACAACCATCGACTTCATTTGATTCTATTAATTCCCCTCACCGCTCCGTTAAATTCCGCCAGAACCTCCGCGCGCTCGGCAAATGCGAGAAATCGGGGCGTTCTTTCAGTTTTTCGCGGCATTTGTATTTCGCGGTCTCGACCTGCATGACGTTTTCGATGCGGCGGTCGAGGAATTCCCAGGTTTTTTCATGGCCCGGCGACTTGTCGGCGAGCCAGTAGAGCAGCGTCGAGGCGTAGACGGCGGAGAGGGTGAGGCGCTTTGTGTACCAGCTGAAATCGCTCGACCTGTCGCCGGTTGCCCACCACATGCGGCTGACCGTGTTGGCGGTGAGCTTCAGGCCGAGACCAGCGTTCTGCGGCAGGCTGAGGATATTGACGGCGCGGCGCACGGCCTCCTTATGGACGGCGTAAAGCTCCAGCCGGACGCGGATGGCGAGGGTGATGCGCTCGCGGATTTTAAGCTCCCGCACATCGCGCTTTTGCAGCTCCGCCTCCATCGCGTCGTCGGCATTCTCGACGAACAGGCGGATCATATCCACCGCGCCCTCCGGGAAGGCGAGATCGTAGGTGGCGACATCCTCCTTGAGGTCGGCGGCGGCGGCCTTCATCGCCTTCGGGCTCCAGCCATCGAACAGCACATGGGGCAGCACCGCGTTCAGCAGGCGGGTTTGCCGCTCCCGCTCGATCGTCGCATTGTCGTCGCTGTTGCTCATGACGCGCTCCTATTCCGCTGCGGATTTGCGAAGCCCCTGCATGAAGGCCTCGACTTCACTTTCATACACCAGATAGCGCATGTCTGTCATCCGCTCGGGGTATAAAATGCCGAAAAGATGGTCGCATTCATGCTGCACGACGCGGGCGTGGAAGCCGCGCGCCTCGATATCGATCGCGCCGCCGTCAATGCCGAGGCCGCGATAGCGGATATGGGTATGGCGCGGGACAAGGCCGCGCAATCCGGGAACGGAAAGACATCCCTCCCAGCCGAGCTCGACATCGTCCGACAGCGGCTCGATCACCGGGTTGATGAGGATGGTCGAGGGCACGCTTTCCGCCATCGCGCCATCCTCGCGCTGCACCCGCTCTTCGGGCACCTCGAAGATGACGAGGGATTTGGAGACCCCGATCTGCGGCGCGGCGAGGCCGACCCCGCCGACCGCCTTCAGACTGTCCTGCATATCCGCCACCAGCTGCTCGATCTCGTCGCCGAACGGCGGATGGAGCAGCGCCGCCGTCTCCCGCAGGACCGGATTTCCCATCTTCAGGATGTCGCGAATTGCCATAAGCCCTTCCTTTCTCGCCTCTTTTATGTTATTTACTCTTTTCTTTAGGGAATTCACCTTAAAAATGTGGTTTTCCCCTTCACAGGGGAAATGAAGCGTGCTAAACCCGCGCCACCTTGAGTAAACAGTAATCAACTTGGATTTAGATTAGGAGCACTATCAGCTGTGCAAGTCTCTGTTCGTGACAATAATGTAGACCAGGCGCTCCGGGCGCTGAAAAAGAAAATGCAACGTGAAGGCATTTTCCGGGAATTGAAACTCCGCGGCGCTTACGAGAAGCCGTCCGAAAAGCGCGCCCGCCAGAAGGCGGAAGCCATTCGTCGTGCCCGCAAGCTCGCCCGTAAACGGATGCAGCGCGAAGGCTAAGTCCGCCCCGGTTCCGGCCGGGTTATCAGAATTCAGAAAGCCGCATCCGGGTCCGGACTGCGGCTTTTGGTGTTTCTGGCCGCATCCGGCATTCTACGCCCCCGCCGCCAGCTGCGCGCGGACGGCGGCCTCGGTCTCCGGATTGGCGGGGAAGAAGCTCTCGATCATGATTTCCTCCGCCGTGACATCCTGCGGGGTTCCGAAACTGGCCACCGTCGTGATCCATGACAGGGTCACGCCGCCCAGCACGAATTCCAGCGGCAGAACGGGGAGCGCGTCATGGGACGGATTTTCGCGCGCGAAACTCTCCGGCACGCCCGGATAGTCCAGCACCTCGGCCAGCAGCTGGCGGAGCGGATCATTTTCCTCCGCGCCCTTCAATTGCCGATGCGCGCGCTCGACAATATGCCGCGCGGCCGGCTCCCACGCCTTCAGCACGCGGCGCAAACCGTCCGGATGCAGGGTGAGTTTCAGCACATTCGGCGGCCCCTCGCCGCCCGTATCACCGAGGCCGAGCAAGGCGATCAGTTTCGCGCCCGCCTCATTGATCATCAATATATCGAAGCACCGGTTCATCACGATGGCAGGAAAAGGCTCCTGCTGCTTCAATATATGCTCGAGGGCGTTGCGCACGGTTTCAAGATGCGCATCGCCGAGCGGCCGCGCCGAAAAGGCGGCCGTGTATCCCGCCGCGTTGAGCAGGCGATTACGTTCGCGCAAGGGCAATTCCAGCGCCTCGCCAAGGCGAAGCACCATCTCCCGGCTCGCCTGCGCGCGGCCGGTCTCGATAAAGCTCAGATGCCGCGCCGAGCTTCCCGCGTCGAGCGCGAGATCGAGCTGGCTGAGCCCCTGAACCTGCCGCCAGTGCTTCAAGAGCCGACCGAGCTCGGGCACCGGGGTTTGCAAGGCTGACGCGGTCATGTTCCCTCCTTCTCTCAATTCCGGCGTCCACAATACCCCGGAAAAAAGATCAGGAACATTACCTTTGAGGTAATTGAGAAGATAACCTGTCCCCGTCATCCTGCTTTCAGTAGAGCCCATGGCTCGCCCATCTGAAAGGAGATCAAGATGATGAATAAGTCAAACCTGCTACGGAACACCCTGCTGATCAATGCGGGGTCCTCGCTTCTCTTCGGAGGGGCAGCAATCGCCTTCGCGGGCCCGCTGGCACAGTGGACGGGGATCGCCTCATGGATCCTCTATGTGCTCGGGGCAGGCTTGGTGCTGTTTGCTGCCGATGTTGCCTGGACGGCCACGCGGAATCCTGTAAATCCGCTGTTCGCCAAGGCTATCATTGCTGCCGACGTCGCCTGGGTGGTGGGGAGTGGTCTCTCCCTGCTCATTTTCTCAGGCAGCCTGACGGTGCAGGGACAGTGGACGATCGAGCTCATTGCTGTCGCCGTGGCTGTCTTTGCGGTCCTTCAGACCGTCGGCCTCAGGCGCCTGGGGGATCATCGTCCCCGGACAGCCTGATATCCTCCAAGATGACGCAGAAAGCCGCGCCGGAGAAATCTTGCGCGACTTTCTCACACCTGATCGTTGACTTGGTTACTGATATTCGTCACGATTAGGGAAGGCGTTTATACTAGTATAAATTTAATGAATTGTCAAGGGAATTTGGGTAGAGAATGCCCGATGCACGGGAATTAAAAGAAAAAAGCTCGCTATTTCCAGCGAGCTTTTCTATTGTTCTCTACACGGCGGGGGGAGGCTTTCGCCCGCAAGTCCCGCACGCTTAATGAGTGTTATAGTCAAACTCTAAATTAGTGTCATTTGCTCATTTCTTAACGCACTGATTTTAGCAGACATACTAATTTTTGTTTCTGCTTTATCTAAGGCGCTAGGAGCCATGAGCGCCATCAAATCTTCCAATAGAGATACATCACTTACAATTTGAAATTCTTTAGATTTATTCACAAAAACGACAGATTTCTTCTTTTGCTTCAAGAGCTCAAGCACATTAGATAGCGTACCCGTGCTCTTGGTATCCCAGACCATAAAACCAAAATCTGCCGCCTCCGCCATTTCGATATCTTTAGCTGTGAAGTAAGCTCGTGAGCCACGCTTTCGAGTGGATGCTACGCTACGCACTTCCCAATTCCCAAGATTATTGCGAGGTTGTGGACCAGTACAAAAGACCGTCACGTTCGTCGCCCCTTTTTCACGCAAATAACTCTGAATGGACGTATCAACGCCATCAGCATCTCCAACAATAACATCACACTGCGAAGCCAGCATGTTATCGATGCGTTCATTAACTTTTTTATCCAGATGCTTGATGCTTCGCGATCCAGAAATAAAAACTGACGTCATTTTCCTACTTCCAAGTGAGTGCCGCTATATATATTTTGCCTATTTTTCTATAGCTGCGCAAGGCATTACATGCTGCTTCCATTGTCGCCCCAGTAGCAAATAAGTCATCGACAAGGAGGGCGCTCCAAACACGATCGCCGTATACGCCATCTTGTATATAAAATTTTCCTTCAAGAGCTTTCGCTTTGTCTTCCTTTTTATCAAGATTTTTTAGCTGCGGCCCACCTGCATTCCCGAGCAAAATATTATCACATACAGAGCAGTCTACAATTTCTCCCAATGCTTTCGCAATTTCGGCAACTGGTTGCTTTTGCCTATTATTTGTAGCTGGCATCGGGATAATCAACCCTACATTTCTGAACTTAGGATAGATAATTTTAGACAATTCCTGAGCAAGCGGTTGGACTTGAGACCAATCCCCTTGATATTTTAGCTGATATAAAGCCTGTCCGATTTCAGTACGTTTATTATCAAATTGCGGATGGCCAGACTCAGAGTGGCCAATGAACTTGCTGGAAATTAGATGCTTATCTAAAACAAAACCTAAGTCCCAGTTGCCGCATACTTTTTTGATATTACTTCTCACTCTCGCCGCTCCTTCGTCGGAACATAGCATTCCAGTGTTATCATTGCCTTTTGTATTATAGATAGTAAATCATGTCATTCAATACTAACTCTTACAATAATACCTATCTTGCGAGCTTAGAAAGAAAAGTCTTTATCCTGTATATTCCAAAAGGAAGCGGCGACGCTATCTCCCCATAAAACTCAATCCACCGCGAAGCAGTAGAAATAGCCGTTGCCCGGCTCGACGCTGGTGACGAAAAAGCCCATGGGATGATCCTCCGCGCTGGCGAGCGGAAAGGCGGCCATGACAAGCAATGAGGCGGCGGTGAGCGATTTCGGCAGGGGCATGGTCAAATCCTTCCAGGTCAGGCGCGGCGCGGCGTGGATCGGGGCGTCTTTCCGCCCCATACATTATATTTTCCTGATTAAATGAAGGCAACGGGAAAGATATCCGCCCGCAAAGTTGTGACCGACGCGAAGAAACACGCCAAAAACTGATAATCCGGGAAAGTTGTTTAAGCTTTATTAGGGATTTGTTTACTACACTGCAAAGAATGAGAATATTCTTCGAAACTGACAGTCTAACTCGCTTTGTCGGCAGGCTTCAGCGCCAGACGGTACTGATCCCGGCCCTCATTGGTGTGTCCATGATCGTGATGGTCGCGGCGGCCTGGCTGCTGACGCCGACGACGGAGACCGAACAATACAAGGCCGAGGCGCGCAACGATCTTGCCAATTTCGCCGCCCAACTGGAATCCCATATCACCACACGGCTTGCCATCGGCGACCAGCTGCGCCATGCGATGCTCGGCGGGCAGATCCAGAACCGTGACGACTTTATCCGGCAGACAGCCTATATCCATGATCTCTTCACCGATTTCCAGGCGATAAACTGGATCGACTCGATGGGGGTCATCCGCTGGGTCTCCCCCAAGAAGGGTAATGAAAAGGTCCAGAACGTGAATGTGCGGAAAATTCCGGGCGCGGCGGAGGCGATTGCCAATGCGGAGCGGACCGGCCGGATGCAGGTTACCCGGCCGATAAAGCTAACCCAGGGCGGTGACGGGTTCGTCGCCTATATCCCCGTGATCAAGATGGAGCGGCTGACCGGCTTCGTCAATATCGTGTTCCGCACGGAGCCGCTGATGCGCGCCGAAATGCCGCATTCCCTGCTGGCAAAGCATGATGTGTTCATCACGGACAAGGACAGCCGGATCTTCGGCACCGTCGAAACGATCGACGGGCGGAGCGATGTTTTCAGCAAATGGATTGTCATCGGCAACCGGGTCTGGACGATCAGCCTGCTGCCGAAGGCGGCAACGATCAACGCCCATGCGACGCCGGTGAATGAAATCGTGCTGGTCACGCTCATCCTGCTCAGTATCGCCATCGCCTGGCTTGTCCATCTCGTGATGGAGCGCCAGCGTAAAGCGAAGGAGAGCGACATGCTGCTCCGGACCTTTATCGAGCATAGCCCGTCCGCCATCATCATCAAGGACGCGCAAGGGAACTATATCCACGGCAACTCCCGCTGGCATGAACTGTTCAATCCCGGTAACGTTGATATCAAGGGGCGCACTGTTGTTGACTTCTTCCCCACGACCTACAGCCAGGAAGTGCGGGATCAGGAAAAGCGCACCCTTGAGAGAAAGGAAATGACGGAGTATGAATATCTAAGTCCCGTCGTCGGCGGCGGGACGATCCCGACCCTGGGGCAGATGTTCCCGATCACCGACGACCACGGGGCCGTCACCGCCCTTGGCTGCACATTGACCGACATCAGCAGCAACAAGAAGACGGAACGGGCGCTCCGGGAGGCCCTGCTGAAGGCGGAGGAGGCGAACCAGTCAAAATCGAAATTCCTGGCCACCATGAGTCATGAACTCCGGACCCCGCTCAACGCCATTATCGGGTTCAGTGATATCATGACCGGCGAGTATTTCGGACCTGTCGGCAACCAGAAATATATCGAATATGCACAGGACATCAATCATAGCGGTCGCCATCTGCTCGCCCTGATCAACGAGGTGCTTGATATCTCCGCCATCGAGCTTGGCAAGCGTGAAATGGTGATGGAACCGGTCTCGCTTCCCGATCTGCTGTCGAGCTGCGTGAAATCCGTCCGCCAGCGCGCCGAAAGCCGGGGGATCATGATCGCCCAGATCGTCGACGCATCCCTGCCTGTCATATCCGCCGATGAAACCGCCATCCGCCAGATCTTCCTCAACCTGCTGACCAACGCGATCAAGTTCTCCCACTCGGGCGACAAGGTGACGCTGTCCGCCCGTGCAGACAAAGACAAGGTCGTGATTTCCGTTATCGATACCGGCGATGGCATCAGGAAGGATCAGCTTCCCAATATCACGAACCCCTTCGTCAAGGGCCACAGCGATTCCCATATCACCCATGAAGGGGTCGGACTTGGCCTCTCGATCGTCCAGTGCTTCGTCGCCGCCCATCAGGGCACGCTGAATATCGAGAGCGAAGTCGGACAGGGCACCCGCGTCACCGTCTGCCTGCCCCGCGACTGCAAGCGCAAGGTCGCCTGAATTACCGGCATTCCGAGTTCCAGCGCCGCGCCATTAACGATAAATAAACAGTTTGTCTTATATTGTCTGAATACTTTCAGGGCCCGAAACCGGAAAATAACAGGGCCCGGGACAAGAATTTTTATTGACCGTTATCTGTAATATTGGAGTTTACACAATGATCCGCAAGTCACTTTCCTCTCTCGTCGCCATCACGGCATTTGCCGGTCTGGCAACCACCGCCATGGCCAATGATTATACCGTCGCTATCCAGAATATGGTCGACAGCGACGTGCGCAGCTGGGCTCAGAGCGAGCAGGTTGTTGCCGCCGTCAAGGAACAGAACAAGAAATCCGCCGGGCTCAGCCAGGGCGATATCGACAGCCAGGACAAGCAATGGCGCGCAGAGACAAAAGGCGGCGACCAGAGCATGATCAATGCCGTTCTTGCCAACAGCCTTTCGGCCTATCTGAAGGACGTCAAGGAAAAGTCCCAGGGTAAGTATACCGAAATTTTCGTCATGGACATGAAGGGCCTGAATGTCGGCCAGAGCGACATGACCTCCGATTACTGGCAGGGTGATGAAGCCAAATGGCAGAAAACCTATGGCGCCGGTCCGTCCGCCGTCCTGATCGACGAGGTTGAGTTCGACGATTCCTCCCAGACATACCAGTCGCAGGTCAGTCTCGCTATTGTCGATCCCGCCACCAATGAGCCCATCGGCGCTGTGACCGTCGGCGTCAATGTGGAAGCGCTGGAATAGGCGCAAACAGAATTCCTGCCCGTTAAAATATCAAAGGAATAAAAACAAGATGAGCGTTGAGACCCCGACAACCATGGACACCGGACATGACAGGAAAAAAGCTGCGGTCAAACTGACCGTAAGCCGTAAAATTCTTCTCGTCGTCTTCGCAACGACCCTGATGGGTCTCTCGCTCCTCGTTTACCTGGGGCTGCAAAGCCAGCGCCAGGATCTGGAGAGTCTGGCGATTGCCAACAACCTCACCATCACGGAACTGATGGCGGAGCAGTTGACCGGTGCACTTAAATGGAAAAAACCCGATAAAATAACCGAAGTCTATCACGAGATGGAAGTCACGGAAGACAGCGTCCTCGCCGGTTTCGTCACCTTCGACAGCGAGGGGAATGTCGTGACCGAATATCATTCGGCCAGCCTGCCCACCGTCAAGCTGGCGGAACTGTTCGGGGCACACAGGGCCGATCTGGATAAAGGCATCTATAGCGAGATGACGGACACGCACCAGATCATCCTGACGCCCGTCATCATGGCTGGCAAGGACGAGCTGGTCGGCTATGCCGCCGTCGCCTGGAGCCTGAACCAGCTGAACGACCGCCTGTCCGCCAACCTGATGCAGCAGTTGCTGCTGACCGGCGCGGCGCTGCTCGGTATCATGCTACTGACGGGTTTCCTTCTAAACCGCTTCATCGGCAAGCCGCTCAACCAGCTCACCAGCGCGATGATCGCCATTGCCAACGGCCAGAATGATATCACCATCAACGGGCTTAACCGCAAGGACGATGTCGGCGACATGTCCCGCGCCGTGCAGGTCTTCCAGGCCAATGCGGAAAAAGTGAAGGCTCTGGAAATCCAGCGTGAAAAGGATGCCGAAGAAAAGGCCGCCGAGACCGAGGCCCGCCGCCGTGAAGAGATGCAACGCGCCGAGGAAGAGAAGCGCCGCGACCAGGAAGCGGCTGACAAATCCACCGCCGAGCGGATCAGCTTCGCCCAGGCCATTGCCCAGAAACTTGAAACCTCCGTCAATGCGGTTGCCCAGCAGATTTCCGGCGCCGCCACGACGATGGAGGAAAAGGCGAAAAGCATGGTGACGAGCGCCGCCGATACGGACCGTCATTCCACCGCCATCGCCGCCGCCGCCGAGCAGGCCGCCGGCAACGTCAGCGGGGTTGCCTCCG
>JBBDJF010000068.1:0-21962 GCA_040880045.1 Sneathiella sp. | reverse complement strand
CCGGGGCCTCCATGCTCGCTGTTGAATGCCGGCCGAGCAGCATCGATTTCCGCCTGCGCTCAGGCTATCTCGACGAGAAGGCGGAAAACCTGCCCGAAGCCCTCGCCATTATCCGCGACGCGGGTGAGCGCGGCAAACCGGTTTCCGTCGGCCTGCTCGGCAATGCCGCCGATATCTTTCCGGAAATTCTGGAAGGCGAGATGATGCCGGATCTCGTTACCGATCAAACCTCCGCCCATGATCCGGTGAACGGCTATCTGCCGCAGGGCTGGACGCTTGATCAATGGGAGCAGATGCGCGAGACCGATCCCAAATCCGTCGAGGTCGCGGCACGGAAATCCATGGCGGTGCAGGTCCGGGCGATGCTCGAATTTCAGGCACGCGGCATTCCCACCGTCGATTACGGTAACAATATCCGCCAGGTCGCGCTGGAGGAAGGGGTCGACAGCGCCTTCAACTTCCCGGGTTTCGTGCCCGCCTATATCCGCCCGCTCTTCTGCCGGGGCATCGGGCCGTTCCGCTGGGCCGCGCTCTCCGGCGATCCTGAGGACATCTTCAAGACCGACGCCAAGGTGAAGGAGCTGATCCCCGATGATGCGCATTTGCACAACTGGCTCGACATGGCGAAGGAGCGGATCAGGTTTCAGGGCCTTCCGTCACGCATCTGCTGGGTTGGATTAGGTCAGCGCCACCGTCTCGGCCTTGCGTTTAACGAGATGGTGCGGACCGGCGAGCTCAAGGCCCCCATCGTTATCGGCCGCGATCATCTCGATAGCGGCTCCGTCGCCAGCCCGAACCGCGAGACGGAGGGGATGAAGGACGGATCGGACGCCGTTTCCGACTGGCCGCTCCTGAACGCGCTGCTGAATACCGCGAGCGGGGCAACCTGGGTCAGCCTGCATCACGGCGGCGGTGTCGGGATGGGCTTTTCACAGCATGCGGGGATGGTGATCGTCTGCGACGGAACCGAGGAAGCGGATGAACGGATCGCCCGTGTTCTCTTCAACGATCCGGCGACGGGCGTGATGCGTCACGCCGACGCCGGATATGAGGACGCGATAGAATGCGCGAAGGAGAATAACCTCAATCTGCCCTTCCTGGGCAAACCCTAGAGCTTGATGCCGAGGCCGTTCGCGGCCTTGGTCAACATGTTTGTCGTCTGGTCATTGCCGCTGGTATATTCGATCTGCGTCGCCGGATCGGAGATTTCCGACCAATGCTCGGCGATCTTCTCCGGCGTCTGCTCTGCCTCGGGGAACCATTTGCCGCCTGTCTCATAGACGATGGTACGCGCAAAAGTGCCCGCGCCCGCCGTGATGATCGTGCGGTTCGGGCTATCCTCGGAGACGATATAGAGCAATGCCGGGGTCACTGATTCCGGCGTGAGAAGACCGAGCAGGTTTTCCGGGATGATATCCTCGGTCATGCGGGTCGCCGCGCAAGGCGACAGGGCGTTGACCTTGATCCCGTATTTCGCGCCCTCGATCACCAGCGTGTTCATCAGGCCGATAACGCCCATCTTCGCCGCGCCGTAATTGGTCTGGCCGAAGTTGCCGTAAAGCCCGCTGGAAGACGTCGTCATGGCGATGCGGCCATAGCCCTGCTCGCGCATGATGTTCCAGACGGCCTTGGAGCAGTTGACCGAGCCCATCAGATGGACATCAAGCACAAAGGAGAAATCCTTCATCTCGACATTGGAGAAGGATTTATCGCGCAGCACGCCCGCGTTATTGACAAGGATATCGACACGACCCCATGTCGCCATCGTCTCCGCCACCATGGCATCGACCTGCGCCATATCGGTGACATTGGCGCCGTTGGCAATCGCCTCGCCGCCTGCTGCCTCAATCTCGGCAACCACGGCCTTCGCCGCATCGGAGGAGCCGCCGCTGCCATCGACGGAACCACCGAGATCATTGACAACCACCTTCGCGCCGCGGGCGGCCAGCCCAAGCGCGTGACAGCGGCCAAGACCATTTCCGGCGCCGGTGACAATCGCCACCTTGCCATCAAACCGAATACTCATCTTCTCTCCTTAAGATTCTGTTTTTGTATGTATTTTGAACTATGCGTCGACCATCGACATGCCGAGCCATTCAACAATCAGGGCCGGCTTGTCCTCGCCCTTGATCTCGACGGTCACCTCGGTTTTCGTGAGATACTGGCCGGGACGCTTTTCATCGATGCTGAGGATCTTGGCGGTCACGCGGATTTCGCTGTCCACCTTGACCGGCTGCAAAAATCGCAGTTTATCAATGCCGTAATTGATGCCCATCCGGATATTCTCGATCTTCGGCTGGATCTTCGGGACCAGCCCGGCCAGCAGGGACAGCGTCAGGAAGCCATGGGCGATGGTCGTGCCGAAAGGGGTTTCCTTCGCCGCGCGTTCCGGATCGACATGGATAAACTGGAAATCGTCCGTTGCCTCGGCAAACTTGTTGATGCGGTCCTGATCGACCTTGAACCATTCCCCCGGTCCATACACGGTGCCGACGGAATTCAGGAAATCGGTTTTGGATAGTGTCATTGTCATTATTATTTTCCTCCAAATCAGTTCAAGGGGATTTTTCTAGCGAATTTTTGCGCCTTGCGATAGTCCCTATCCACCGCGCGGCGCTCTAAACCCGGTTCCAGCGTTCAATTTCCTTGGCTGTTATCATCGGCGTCACCGTCTCCATAAAATCCGTGAAGTGATGGGAAGCAAGATGATCATCGAAGGCGGCGGCGTCTTCATAGAGCTCGTAAAGGATAAACCGGCCGGGATTATCCACATCCACGCAGATATCGAAATAATGACAGCCGGGCTCAAGGCTGAGGGTGTTTTCTGCCTGTTTCTTCATTTCCGTCATGAAGGCCGCCTCCTTCCCCGGAATAACATCGAAACGCGCCGTCACGGCCAGTCTGCTGTTTGTCATTTTACTTTCCTCCCTGTGGCATGCCATAGCCACTTTTGAATTGTTCCCTGACCGCCGCCATCTCGGCCTCCGTCAGCAGGATCGGATCGCCGATCTGGAGAATGCGCCAGTAAGTGTCGCAAAGCGTCTCCATCTCGACGGCAAGCGCCAGCGCCCGCGCGAGGCTCGTCTCACCGACCAGCAGGCCGTGATTGGCAAGCAGGCAGGCCTTGCGCCCCGCCATCGCCTTCAAGGCGTTATCGGAAAGCGCCTGCGTGCCGAAGGTGGCATAATCGGCGCAACGGATCGTATTCCCGCCCGCAACCGCAATCATATAGTGAAACGGCGGCAGGTCCAGCCGCTGGCAGGCGATGCTCATCACGCCCCTGCCATGGGTATGGAGAACCGCGCCGAATTCGGGCCGCGCCGACAGCAGGTCATGGTGAAAGCGCCATTCACTCGACGGGTTGCGCCTGCCCGACACCTCCCCATCGAAGGACATCTCGACAATATCCTCGGGTTCCAGATCGTCATAGGCCATGCCCGACGGCGTGATCAGGTAGCCCCCGTCAAACCGGACGCTGGCATTGCCGGAGGTTCCCTGATTGATGCCGAGCGCGTTCATCTTCCGCACCGTCGCAATCAGTTCCTTCCGCTCCTTGAACCCCTTCATGTCAATACATCCGGTTGCCGACAAGCCCGTTGTCGGAGGCGCTCAAATTCACCAGCTCTCCATACTCATAACGCATCCGCCAGGACAAAAGTTCCTGCACACAGTCGAGCATGACACCCTGATAGTCCGGCTCCTCCGCCAGGTTGCGCGTCTCGTCCGGGTCGTTCTTCATGTCGAACAGCAAAGGCGGCAGCGCCGCGAAATGCACATATTTGAACTCCGCGTCCCGATGCACAAGCAGGTTACATTCTGATGAATCTATATTGAGAAGCGTCTCCGGCATCCGCGTCACCGGATCGCGGAAATCATAGAGCCAATGCACCGCCCGCCGCCAGTTCGCGGGCGTCTCTCCCCAGATAAAGGGCATCAGGGAATGACCGTCACATTGGCGCGGGATCGGGCGGGACAGCCCTTCCAGGATTGTCGGCATCAGATCGACGGACTCCGTAAATTCCGTGATCTCGCGCCCGCCGCTTACGTTCCAGCTTTTCGGCGGCTTGATGATCAGCGGAATATGGAAGCTCTCGTCATAAAAACCGATCTTGCCGAAAAGATAATGATCACCGAGCTGCTCCCCATGATCGGAGGTGACGACGATCAGCGTATCGTCATACTGCCCCTGCTCCTTCAGGGTCGCGATAATCCGGCCCAGATTATGATCCGCCTCCGTGATCAGGGATTGATAGGTTGCGCGGATCTGCATGACCGCGCCCTCATCAAGATCAACCGCGCGGCCTTCGCCCTGCATGAAGAAGGCATCCTGCGGGATCGCCTGATACATCAGCGCGAGCGATGGATGCTTCGCGCGCATGTCATCGGGCGTGCCGTCCCGCACCGGCGGCGGCATATCCCGAGGGTCATAGAGATCGTGATATTCCGGCGGCGAGATAAACGGCGGATGCGGCCGCAGAAATGTCAGGTGATGAAAGAACGGGTCCGCCGGTCTGGCCTTCAGGTTCTTTATCAGCTGATCGGCCAGCCAGTGGGTTTCGCTGTCCTCCGCCCTGAACCGGCTTGGCGCGAAAATCGAATGGCGACCGGGCGGCAGCTTGTACTCCGGATCGGGATGATAGATGGCATAGCCCGGCCCCGGAATGTCATAGCCCTTGCCCGCCAGATACTCCAGCCAGGGGATACTGTTCGCGGCAAGCTGCTGGCCCACGGAAAAGCCCGGCATTACCCCTTCGTAGGTGAGGAAGGCGTCATGATCCTCCCCCAGTATGCGCGGATCCGGCGTCGTGTCCGTATAGCCCCAAAGGGTCGGATCATACCCGGCGGCGCGGGCCTCCAGCGCGAGGTTCGTCAGGCTGTGATTGAGCGGGGTTCCGTTGCGGATGGAGCGATGATTGCTTGGATACATGCCGGTCAGGAATGTCGTGCGCGACGGGCCGCAGGGCGCAATACAGGTGAAGTGATTGCGAAAGGTAACGCCTTCCGCGCAGAGCGCATCCAGTGCCGGAGTTTTGATTGTCGGGTTGCCCGTCGCCGCGAGGTGATCCGCCCGCCACTGATCGAGTGTCACAAAAAGAACGCTGGTTTTCGGCATCAGGATAATTTCAGACCGTTGAGCGAGCCCGCAATATCGCGCGACAGCTCCCCAAGCAGCTTGCTCAGGGCGTTGGCGTAGCTGTTGTAATCACCGGGCGTCGCCGCCGTCTCATAGGTTTTTGCGTGGCGGGCCAACATGTTGTTGTCATACAGCCCCCTCAGATGCCAGCGCACGGACAGCCGGGCAACACCCGCCCCCGTTTCAGTGATATCCATGACGTTGATCGCGGCCTGAACGGAGTCCTTGTCGGGCCGGAAATCCGCAGGGTAGGCGAAGACTTTCTCCGCGCCGATCAGGGTCGCGACATTGCTGCTGACCACGCGCTTGATGGCGTCACTCAGGGGTTCGGCCCAATGATCGAAGTCGGAGACATTGATCTCGGCCCCGCTGTCGAAGGTCACGATCTGCGGCCGGTCCGCATAGCCCGGAATCTGCACCGGGCCAATGCCGACGGTCATTCCCTCCGCAATATTTATCGTCGCCCCATCCGCCTTGATGTCACTCGCCGTTTTCAGGATGTAAAAGCGCGTCGGCGCGGAGCCCGGCAATCCCCCGCACGCCGCCAGGGTGAGCATCATCAGGCCGATTATCGCAAGTCTCGACACAGGTCGGATCTGGTTGAATACGGGCATTTTCCTATCTCTTTCCGCTGATCAGGGAGCTGGGGTTTCGTTCCAGGAAATCGGCCAGGCTGCGAACGGAACGGCTCGCCGCCGCCAGTTCCTGTAGCATGTTGGTCAGATCATATTTGAAGGGCGACCCATCGGCAATCATTCCGTTGACGGCACTGAACATGCTCTGGGCGGACGCCAGCGTCGCATCGATTTTCTTGACGGCCTCGCGCGTGCTGTCGAGCGTAGCGTCGATGGACGGCAGGGTCTTTTTGTCGAAATTCTCCGCAACGACGCGGACAGAGGCGGCCAGTTCGCGATATTGTGCGATGGTGCTCTGCAACTCACCGGAGTTGATGAATTTATCCAGCCCCTCCACCGTGTTGGTCAGGCTGTTGCCGAGACGCTCGATCGGGATTTTGTCGAATTTCGCCATCAGCTGCGCGACCGAGGTGGTAATGGCCTCAAGATCCGCCTCAACCGTCGGGATTTCCGGGTATTTCTCGTTCGAGGCGACATAAATCCCTTTTTTGTCCGGCAGCAGGTCAAGTTCGACGATGAGCTGGCCGGTCAGGAAATTGGCGTTTTTCAGCTTCGCCTTCAGGCCGCGCTCGATCAGGTTCTTGACAATCTTCTGGCGCAATTCCCGGGTTTCCTGAACCGAGTGGATTTCCTTCCCGTCATCGGTCAGGTTGATTCGCTGCGGCTCGATCTCGATCAGGACCGGAATATAGTATTTCTGGTTCCGTTCATCGATTTCAAGGCTGATATCCCGGACGCTCCCGACCTTGATCCCCTTGAACTCGACATTCGCCCCGACGGCAAGGCCGCTGACCGATCCGTCAAAATAAAGGACATAGACGACCTTTTCCGTATAACGCGCATCGTTCTTCGCTTTTTCATTCTCATAAAGCTTGAACATATTCTGGGCCTCCGCCCGGATGGTATTGCGGTAAAGTTCGGCGGTTCCGAACTCAATGGCTCCGGCGATGAGGCTTTGCAGGGAGTCCGCCCCCATTTCCACACCGGAAGTCGAGACCGAGACGTTGATCCCGCCCGCATTCCAGAAATTCGTCCCCTCCAGCACCAGCTCGTCATAGGGGGCTTCAACAAAGGCATAGACATCGATCGCCTGCTTGTCCTTCGCCAGCTTGTACCCAAGAACGCTTCCAACAACGAGGCCCTTGTACATGACCGGCGTGCCGCGATTGATGTTGTGAAGCTTGCTGGTGGACAAGATATATTCGGTTCCCTTGTCGTTGGAGGTAATCACCGGCGGTGTTTTAAGGCCGGTAAACTCCGTTTTTCTCTCCCCGCCGCTCTCTCCGGGGTCAATTTCAATGAAGGAGCCGGAAAGCAGGGTCTGCAACCCCGTAATTCCCTGAAACCCGATCGCGGGGGATACAATCCAGAAACGCGCGTCCTCCGTCAGGTATTTGTCCGCCGATTTC
Organism: Sneathiella sp.; assembly: GCA_040880045.1. Taxonomy (GTDB): domain Bacteria; phylum Pseudomonadota; class Alphaproteobacteria; order Sneathiellales; family Sneathiellaceae; genus Sneathiella. Next base: position 14,784 of record JBBDJF010000068.1, on the reverse strand, counting down.
TGCACGTCAACGACGAGGGAAACCCCCTTGTCATCATCGAGGATATCAATCCGGTTCAGCTGGCCGATATTGACATCCTTGTATTTGAGCTGCGTTTTACCGGGCACCATCCCTTCGGCATTGTCAAAAACAATGGAAATTTCCGCGCCGCGCCCGGCAATCGCCTGAAAAATCAGATAGGCGGCCACCCCGAGAGCGATGACCGGCACGATCCAGATGCTCATCAGGCTGCCATAGCCGCGGCGTATCCTGGCGTCCGGGACCTTGGACTCGCTATCTTCCGTCATCATTCTCCCCTTCAACATCCCAGATCAAACGCGGATCAAAGGTCATGGCCGCGAACATCGTGATAATCACCACCGCCGCGAAGGCGATCGCGCCGGGGCCCGCCGTGACGGTCGCCAGCGCCTGCAGCTTCACCAGCGCGATCAGGATTGAGATCATGAAGATGTCAATCATCGACCAGCGGCCTATAAATTCCGTGAAGCGATAGAGCAATGTCCGCTCCCGCCGTTTCGTCTTCATACCAAATTGCACCGAAATGACCAGAAAAAGCAATGCGGCGATCTTGAAAATCGGGACAAAGACGCTGGCGACAAAGACAATGATCGCAATCACCACCTGCCCGGAATTCACCAGCTCAATGACACCGCCTATGATCGTGTTCGTCGTGGATTGCCCGAAGGAGATCAATGTCAATACGGGATAGACATTGGCCGGGATATATAAAATCGCCGCCGCCATCAACAGCGCCCAGGTCCGGGGCATGCTGTTGACCTTCCGGCCATGCAACGCCGCCGCGCAGCGCGGGCAATGGCGGGACCGCTCCTTGATAAAGCGGTTGGACACCAGCAGGCCACAGACATGGCAGGAGACGGTGTCCAGTGATTTCGCTGTCACCGGCGCGGCGCTCATGCCTCAATCTCCCGCAGCCGCGACCAGAGCGCGTTTTCGTCCAGCGTGAGATAGGCCATCACCGTCGCCGCCACCATCAGGACAAAGGCGAAGAGGGACAGGCCGACACTGACATCGGCGAAGTCCTGCAACTTCACAAAAGCGACAATAATGCCAAGAATGAAGATTTCCGACATCGCCCAGGGTCGCAGGTGGTTGAGAATGCGTATCTGGAACTGCGGGCTGGGCGGTACCCGGTTCAGTCGCATCGGCAGCAAGAGCGTAATGAGAACAAGCAGCACCATTAAGGGCGCAACAACGCTGGAGACGAAGACAACGATGCCAAGTTCCCAGTATCCCGCATTCCAGAAGGCAATGGCGCCGTCGATCAGCCGGTTGGACTGGGACTGCCCCTCCATCTCGAACGTCAGCAGCGGGAACATGTTGGCAAGGATAAAGAACATGAGCCCGGTCAGCGCGAATGCCAGCGCCCGGTCAAGGCTGTTTTTATGGCGCACATAAAGCAGCGCGCCGCAGCGGATACAATGTCCCTGCTCCCCTTCCCTGATCGACGGAACCGCATGCACAAGATCGCATTCCGGACAGGCGAGAAAGGCGTCCGTATAGGTAAAATCCTTGTCGATTGCCATGCCGTCCTTTCCTCAATCGATCTCGTGTTTGACAATAGAGCGCATATGCGGCGCATTCAATTGATTTTCATTGTGAATTTTCTCGCAGGAGTTTTTACCCCTGTCGATGAAATCCAATGCCACCCCATTGCATCGCCCGGCCACTGCGCCTATGTGACCTTTTACACGGTAATTTTATGCTAAAACGGTTATTTCACATTTTTTTACCGTATATTTGGGTTGTTTCTTCTTGTGGCGACCCTCGATATTATGTAAGCCCATGCACAACGAGCCCGTCGGCGCCCCGGTAACTGAACAGAGACATGATCATGAGTCCATCCCATATGACCCATCTGCGCCAGCTGGAGGCGGAAAGCATCCAGATCTTCCGGGAAGTTGCCGCAGAGTTTGAAAAACCCGTCATGCTCTATTCCATCGGCAAGGATTCGGCAGTGCTGCTGCATCTGGCACGCAAGGCCTTTTATCCCTCCGCTGTTCCCTTCCCGCTTCTGCATGTGGACACCACCTGGAAATTCCGCGAGATGATCCATTTTCGCGACACCATCGTGAAGGAATACGGGCTTGAACTGCTGGTGCATATCAATCCGGAGGGGGTAAAGCGCGGGATCGGCCCCTTCACCCATGGATCGGCGCTGCATACGGATATCATGAAGACGGAGGCGCTCAAGCAGGCGCTGGACCATTACAAGTTCGATGCGGCCTTTGGCGGCGCCCGCCGGGACGAGGAAGCCAGCCGCGCGAAGGAGCGGGTTTTCTCCTTCCGCAACGAGGCCCATCGCTGGGATCCGAAAAACCAGCGGCCCGAGCTGTGGAGCCTGTATAACGGAAGGGTCCGCAAGGGCGAAAGCATCCGCGCCTTTCCCCTCTCCAACTGGACGGAGCTGGATATCTGGCAATATATCTATATGGAGAATATCCCCATTGTGCCGCTGTATTACGCCGCGATACGCCCGGTGGTGGAGCGCGATGGCATGCTGATCATGGTCGATGACGACCGGATGCCGTTAAAGGACGGGGAAACGCCGATGAAGAAATCCATCCGTTTCCGCACGCTCGGATGTTATCCGCTCACCGGAGCGATTGAATCCACCGCCGCCACCCTGCCCGAGATCATTCAGGAAATGCTCGTCGCCCGCACGTCGGAGCGGCAGGGCCGGCTGATCGACAAGGATCAGGCCGGGTCGATGGAGAAGAAGAAGCAGGAGGGTTATTTCTGATGGACCAGCCAACTGACACGGTAACCGCGGAAATCGACGCCTATCTCAAGACGCAGGAGCAGAAGAACCTTCTCCGCTTTATCACCTGCGGCAGCGTCGATGACGGCAAGAGCACCTTCATCGGCCGCCTCCTGTGGGATTCGAAACTTTTGTTTGAAGATCAGCTCGCGACGCTGACCGCCGAGAGCAAGCGCGTCGGCACACAGAATGGCGAGATTGACTACGCTCTCCTCCTCGACGGATTGCAGGCCGAGCGGGAACAGGGCATCACCATCGATGTCGCCTATCGTTTCTTCGCGACCGACAAGCGCAAATTCATCGTCGCCGATACGCCGGGACATGAGCAATATACCCGCAACATGGTCACCGGCGCGTCAACGGCGGATGTTGCCGTCATCCTGATCGATGCGCGTAAAGGCGTGCTGATCCAGACCATGCGCCACAGCTATCTGGTGTCCCTGCTCGGTATCAGGAAAATTGTCCTTGCCATCAACAAGATGGACCTTGTGGGTTATGACAAGGCGGTGTTCGAGAAAATCAGGGAGGATTATCTCAAATTCGCCGCCCGGCTCAATTTCGATGAGATCACGACCATCCCGGTTTCCGCCCTCAAAGGCGACAACATGATCGGCGCCAGCGCGGCGATGCCGTGGTACGACGGCCCGAGTGTTCTTGAACAACTGGAAACCGTCGATTTCAGCGCCGGCGACGACAGCCGCCCGTTTCGCTTTCCCGTGCAATGGGTCAACCGCCCGAACCTCGATTTTCGGGGATTTTCCGGCACCATCGCCAGCGGTTCCGTCCGTGTCGGCGATCCGATTGTCGAGCCCGGCTCTGGCCAGAGCAGCAAGGTCGCGCGCATCGTCACCTTCGACGACGACCTGGAGGAGGCGTTCAAGGGACAGGCCATAACCCTTACCCTTGAAGATGAGATCGATATCAGTCGCGGGGATATCCTCTGCGCCCCGCAGAACCGCCCGGCGACCGCCGACCAGTTCGAGGCGAAAATCGTCTGGATGAACAGCGAACCGATGCTACCAAGCCGGACATATCTGCTCAAGCTCGGCACCGGTACGACCGCCGCGCGGATCAGCAGCCTGAAATACAAGGTCAATGTCAACACCATGGAGCATATGGCGACCACGACGCTGGAGCTCAACGAGATCGGCGTCTGCAACCTGTCCCTCGACAAGGCGATTTCCTTCGATCCTTACGCCGATATCCCGCAGACGGGCGCCTTCATTCTCATCGACCGGTTCACCAATGCGACGGTCGCCGCCGGGATGATCGATTTCGCCCTGCGCCGGGCGGATAATATCCATTGGCAGTCGGTTGATATCCATAAAGAGGCCCGCGCTGAGCAAAAAGGGCAGAAAGCCTCTGTCCTCTGGTTTACCGGCCTGTCGGGATCGGGAAAATCGACCATCGCCAACCTGGTCGAGAAGAAGCTCCATGCCATGAACAAGCATACCTATCTACTCGACGGCGATAATGTGCGCCATGGCCTCAACAAGGACCTGGGCTTTACCGATGCGGATCGGGTGGAAAATATCCGCCGTGTCGGCGAGACCGCGAAGCTGATGGTCGATGCCGGGCTGATTACCCTCGTCTCCTTCATCTCCCCCTTTAGGAGTGAGCGGCAGATGGCGCGCGGCCTGCTGGAGGACGGAGAATTCCTTGAGGTCTTCGTCGATACCCCGCTGGAGATCTGCGAGGCGCGGGATATCAAGGGCCTCTATAAAAAGGCCCGCGCCGGGGAGATCAAGAATTTCACCGGCATTTCCTCCGACTATGAACGGCCGGAAAATGCGGAAATCATCATCGACGGCGGCAAGACGAGCCCCGAAGATGCCGCCGACAGCATCATCGACACCTTGAAAAAACGCGGGGTTATCTGACGGCTATTTCAGCAAATCCAGCAGATATTCGCCATAGCCGCTCTTGCGGAGCGGCTCGGCGAGGGCGACCAGTTCGTCGGCGGTGATGAATTTCTTCTGATAGGCGATTTCCTCGGGGCAGGCGATTTTCAGGCCCTGCCGCTTCTCGATCGTCTGCACGAACTGCGAGGCTTCCAGCAGATTGTCATGGGTGCCGGTATCCAGCCAGGCGCTGCCGCGGCCGAGAAACTCCATACTGAGTTCCCCCTGATCGAGATAGAGGCGGTTCAGGTCCGTGATTTCCAGCTCCCCGCGCGCACTCGGTTTCAGATGCCTGGCGAAATCAACAACCTGGTTATCGTAAAAATACAGGCCCGTGATGGCAAATTTCGATTTCGGCTTCTTTGGTTTTTCCTCAACGCCGATGACCTTGCCTGTCTCGTCAATCTCGGCAACGCCATAAGCCGTCGGATCGGAAACATGATAGCCGAAGATGGTCGCGCCGACCTTCCGCGCCTTGGCGCTCTGCAAGAGATCGCTGAAGCGGCTGGCGTAGAAGATGTTATCGCCGAGAATCAGCGCCGAAGGATCGTCCCCGATGTGATCCGCGCCGATGATAAAGGCCTGCGCCAGCCCGTCCGGGGACGGTTGCGCCTTGTAGCTGAGATTCAGGCCCCATTGCGACCCGTCTTTCAGCACCCGCTGGAACACCGACTGTTCTTCCGGCGTGGTAATGATAAGGATATCGCGGATGTCGGCCAGCATCAGTGCGGACAGCGGGTAATAGATCATCGGTTTGTCGTAAATCGGCATCAATTGCTTGCTGACGCCAAGTGTCAATGGATGAAGCCGGCTGCCTGTCCCGCCCGCGAGAATAATACCTTTATGTGCCATGTTATCCTGTCTCAATACCGTTACTGATTTCATACGTCTTCAATAGCATAGCATTAACGGCATTGGGTTTAAATTTTCTTACTCTTTCACTGAAATCAGGGTCTTAGGAACTTCGTGGATCATTCCTCGCTTCGACAGGCGGGAGATCAGCTTTTTTGCTTTCGGATGTCCCGACTCCCGCAGCAGCAGGCTTTTTAGCGGGGCAATGGCGTCGTCCGTGTGGCCGGTGCGGTGCAGCGCCTCCGCGAGCGCAATCGTGCCTTCTGCTGTCAGCTCCAGAAACTCCCGGTTTCTTTCCAGAATTTCCAGGGCTTCCTTTTTCGCTTCAAGGTCCAGTAAAATTTGGAGGATGAGGATGGCAGGATCCTCCGTCCGGTCGCAGCGAAAGAAAATGTCATCGACCTTCATAAGTTCCGCAATAACGGACTTTCGCTCAAACACGCTGGCGGTCGGCAGCGCCCTGAGCAGCGCCGCGCTGCATCCACGAAATATCTTGATGTCGCCATAGCTCATCCTGAGGAGGGCGAGAATCTTCGGCAGGCTGAGATATGCGAAATTCTCCTCCGCTATTTTTTTCAGCATGAAAAACTCGTCCGGACCGTTATCGCGGATATGGTTATTATACTGATGCGACAGATGCATAACCCGACGCCGCCCCGGATTCATCAGCATGCCCACCATCTCAAGCGAGGATTTCGCGTGACCCGGCGAGAAGAACCGGCCTTTCCTGAGCGCAATATATTGCGCCATGGCGTGATAGTTCACATGCTGATTGAACGTGCCGTTCTTGGCGATTCTACGAGGCGGCAAATCCATGAGAGCGTCCATCTCCGACGCCCCGAAATCACCGGCGAGCCAGAACATCGGCCCGCTTGTAAGTGCCGCGAGCCGATCAATTGCTTTCAGGCCGCCGACGGGAAAGGAGAAATTCAAACCGCTTTTCATCTCGCGATATGTTTCCAGAATCCTGTTCCAGTCCGCGTTTTCGTATATATCCGTTCTGCAGGGCACGTTGCGGTAGTCGATTTCCGTATGCCGGACGATTTCGTCAATATCGTTGCTTTCGGTCTCGATCCGGTGACAGACATGCCGCGCCATCAGCTTGCCATTCGCGGCGCTGTAGAGATCATGGGGAATGCTGTCGATGACATAGTTGCCGATTACGGCAAGCGGGTTCGAGAGCTTCCCCGGCTGGATGTTTTTCTTCGATACCAGCAGGCGGATCGGATGATCCTTCGTCACATCCAGATAGGCAAAATCGAGACCCCCCCTGTCGACGAAGGGTTTGAACTGCGGATGCTGGCGCCAGTATGCAATAGTCGCCTCGCTGATATCCGTCATCACATAGACCACATCGCGCTTCTTGCGGACGGCCATCTGCGCCGGTGAAAAAAAGAACTTCAGGAACCCGTAGGCGAACCGCCCCGATCCGGCGCCAAGTTCCAGGATATAGTGAGGCTCCCGCCGTCCGCCGGCCTTACGGGCTTTTGCGAAATCTTCCAGGAACCCCTCAATCACCCGGGCATAGCTCTGCGCGATGAACGGGTTGGTCGTGACATAGTTCGGAACCATGTTCGGCTGCCAGGCATCAATGCCAAGGCGGGAATAATAGCTCCTCAGCAGGTCCCAGATCGCCGAGCGGGAGAGAGGCACAAAATTTTCAGTATTGTCGTCAGATGTCATGGCGGGCGCTTTCCTGAATTCTATCCGGCTAAACAACGCGCGGCATCGTCATTTCGTGAATACAGGACCGGGCAATTCTCGATACGGCTTTACGGTTGCCGCTCCCCAATGATATGGAAAAGGGACGCGCCCCGCGCCATGACAACATCAATCGAGACAGCAAATGACAAAATCCACGGATGATACAGCAACCGGCGACTGGCAATTCTGGGTCGATCGCGGCGGCACCTTCACCGATCTGGTTGCCCGCACGCCCGAGGGCGCCATCGTCACCCATAAACTGCTCAGCGAGAATCCGGAACAGTATGAGGACGCGGCGCTGCAGGGCATCCGGGACCTGCTGGGGCTGGACAGGAATGACGATATCCCGGCGGAGCAGATTAACGCCGTGAAGATGGGCACCACGGTCGCCACCAACGCCTTGCTGGAACGAAAAGGCGAGCCGCTGGTGCTGGTGACGACGAAAGGCTTCCGTGACAGCCTCCGGATCGGCTATCAGACCCGGCCGAAACTCTTCGCGCTCAATATCGAATTGCCCGAAATGCTCTACCGGAGCGTGATCGAGGTTGAGGAGCGCATCGGCGCCACCGGAGACGTTATCCGCCCGCTGGATTCCGAGACGGCCCGCAAAAGCCTGCAAAAGGCCTATGATGCCGGGCTCCGTGCCTGCGCCATTGTCTTCATGCATGGCTATCGCTACCCGGATCATGAAAAGGCCGTTGCCGACATCGCGAAGGAAATCGGCTTCACGCAAATCTCCACAAGCCACGGAACCAGCCCGCTGATGAAGCTGGTGAGCCGCGGTGACACCACGGTTGTCGATGCCTATCTCTCCCCCATCCTCCGGCGCTATGTCGACCGGGTGGCGTCAGAGCTGGGCGATACACGACTGATGTTCATGCAATCCAACGGCGGCCTGACGGACGCGCATTTCTTTCAGGGGAAAGACGCTATTCTCTCCGGTCCGGCGGGCGGCGTTGTCGGCATGGTGCAGACCAGCGCCATGGCCGGGTTCGACAAGGTGATCGGCTTCGATATGGGCGGTACCTCCACCGATGTCTCCCATTACGGCGGCGAGTATGAGCGGACTTTCGAGACTGAAGTTGCCGGAGTGCGTATGCGCGCGCCGATGATGCTGATCAATACGGTCGCGGCGGGTGGCGGCTCCATTCTTGAATTCGATGGCGCTCGCTACAAGGTCGGCCCGGACAGCGCTGGCGCCAATCCCGGTCCGGCATGCTATCGCAAGGGCGGTCCGCTGACGGTGACCGACTGCAATGTCATGCTCGGCAAACTCGCGCCGGAATTCTTTCCCAAAGTCTTCGGCCCCGATGCGGATGAGGCACTTGACGTGGAAACGGTGCGTGAAAAGTTCAAGACTCTTGCCCGTGATATCAGCGCGGCCACCGGCGATGCCCGGACGCCGGAGGAAGTTGCCAAAGGTTTCCTTTTTATCGCCGTCGAGAATATGGCCAACGCCATCAAGAAAATCTCCGTCCAGCGCGGCTATGATGTGTCGGAATATGTCCTGACCTCCTTCGGCGGCGCGGGTGGGCAGCATGCCTGCATGGTCGCCGACAGTCTCGGCATGAAAAAGATCATGCTGCACCCTTATGCGGGTGTCCTCTCGGCCTTCGGGATGGGGCTCGCGGATTTGCGCGTGCTGAAGGAAAAGGCGCTGGAGGTGACGCTGGAGGAAAGCGCCCTCTCCGATATCGCCGCAACACTGGATGCCCTCGCCAGGGACGGCTATGCGGAAATGCGGGCGCAAGGCGCCGAGGAGGAACGCATCCGCGTGGAGCGTAAACTCCATATCAAGTATCAGGGCTCCGATACGACGATGGTTGTCGATGATGGCCCGCTGGAAAAGGTTATCAGGGCCTTCGAGACCGCGCATCGCCAGCGCTTCGGCTTTACCACACCGGAAAAGGCGCTGATTGTCGAGGCGGCGGCCGTCGAGGTGGTCGGCATCGGCGACAAGATCGATGACCCGGCCCGGCCTGAACCGGAGGGGGAAACCAAGATTACCCCCCTCGCCCGACAGGAAATCTTCATGGGTGATGAATGGCGGGACTGCCCGTTCTATGATCGCGATACCCTGCCTGCGGGTGCGAAGATCGACGGTCCTGCTGTCATCGTCGAGAAAACCGGCACCAATGTGATCGAGCCGGGCTGGCAGGCGGAAATGACCAATCGCGGCCATCTCGTCCTCACGCGGGTTGCGGAGCTGAAACGAGACATGGCGATCGGCACCGAGGTCGATCCGGTGATGCTGGAGATTTTCAACAACCTGTTCATGAATGTCGCCGAGCAGATGGGCACGGTGCTGGAGAAAACCGCCTATTCCGTCAATATCAAGGAACGGCTCGATTTTTCCTGCGCGGTCTTTGACCTGAATGGCGACCTGATCGCCAATGCGCCGCATATGCCGGTGCATCTGGGTTCCATGTCCGAGAGCATCAAGGCCGTGATCCGCAAGCACAAGGCGACGATGAAGGCCGGGGATGTCTTTGTCCTGAACGCGCCCTATAACGGCGGCACCCACCTGCCGGACGTGACGGTTATAACACCGGTCTTTGATCTGGATGGCGCGGAGGTCCTCTTCTATGTCGCGAGCCGCGGGCATCACGCGGATATCGGCGGAATCACACCGGGTTCCATGCCGCCCGACAGCCGCACGGTGGAGGAGGAGGGCGTGATCCTCGATAATGTCCTGCTCGTCGATGGCGGGAAACTGTGCGAGGCGGAAATCGTCGATATCCTCAAATCCGGCAAATATCCGTCGCGGAATACGGACCAGAACATGGCCGACCTCAAAGCCCAGATCGCAGCCTGCGAAAAGGGTATCCATGAGCTTCGCAAGATGGTCGATCATTTCAGCCTTGAGGTGGTCCATGCCTATATGGGCCATGTGCAGGACAATGCGGAGGAATCCGTGCGCCGCGTCCTCGATGTGCTGAAGGACGGAAGCTTTACCTATGCTCTTGATGATGGCTATGAGATCAAGGTCAAAATCTCGATCAACAAGGAAAAGCGGACCGCCTGCATCGACTTCACCGGTACCAGCGGCGAGCATCCGACCAATTACAACGCACCGCGCGCGGTAACCACGGCGGCGGTGCTCTATGTCTTCCGCTGCCTTGTCGAAAGCGATATTCCGCTCAACGCCGGTTGCCTCAAACCGCTTGAGATTATCGTGCCGGAACACTCCATGCTGTCACCCGAATATCCGGCCGCCGTGGTCGCGGGTAACGTCGAAACCTCGCAATGCATCACCGACTGCCTGTTCGGCGCGCTTGAGGTGATGGCGGCGGCGCAGGGCACAATGAATAATTTCACCTTCGGCAACGAAAAATATCAATATTACGAGACGATCTGTGGCGGCTCCGGCGCCGGGCCGGATTTTGACGGGACCAGCGCGGTGCACACCCATATGACCAACGCCCGCCTGACCGATCCGGAGGTGCTTGAATGGCGTTTCCCGGTGACGCTGGAAAGTTTCGAGATCCGTAAAAACTCCGGCGGCAAGGGTTTGCATAAGGGCGGCGACGGGACGCTTCGAAAAATCCGCTTTCATGAGCCGATGGCGGCGGCGCTGCTTTCCAGCCACCGCAAGGTGCCGCCCTTCGGCCTAAACGGCGGCGGTGATGGCGAGGTCGGGAAACAGTGGGTTATCCGCAAAAACGGCGATATTGATGCGCTGGAAGGCCGCGACAAGACGGAGATGGCGGCAGGCGATATCTTCGTTATCCAGACACCGAGCGGCGGCGGCTACGGCAGGTAATCACTTGCCCGCAAGATAGGCCAGCCAGTTCCTGTCCGCGTCCCTGATCCGCTCGGCAATGCCGGTCTGCTGCCAGCGTTGCCGCCCCGCGTCATGGCCGAAGAGATAGAGCTTGTCCTCATATATCAGCCAGACGCCCGGGTCGATGTCGGAGAGATTGCCAAGGCTCATCTGGTTGGAGCAATAACCGCCATATTGCGGCGCGTAAGCATCCGGCGAGGCGGCGAAAAGATCGCGACTTTTTGCATCGGCAAAGCGCCAGGTCGCGCCCTTGTAGTCGAAGGTATACTCATCCGCGCCTTCCCGGGGAGCATTCTTCTCGAAATACGCAGTGCTGTCATAGCCATCGACCGCAAGGTCCCCAAGAAAGGATCTGTTGACCTCGTCAAAGGCAGCGGCGTTGGCGATTCCCAGAAAGACGGAGAAAAACCCGATAAGCGCAAGGCGGTGTAACATAGCAACTCTCCCGTTAGATCGGAGCCATTATCCGCATCTGTTTCATCACCGGAAAATCAACTTTATGTCATTAGGGTCAGACCCTAGCTCGCGCGGCGTGTCCGCTCATAGGCGAGGTTGGAGGCGAGGAGTCTTTCGGCGGCATCGGGGGAGATATTCTTGCGCCTGGCGTAATCTTCAACCTGATCGCGGCCGATATTGCCGACGCCAAAATACCGCGCCTCGGGATGCGAGAAATAGAGCCCCGAAACGGAGGAGGCCGGCATCATCGCGAAACTCTCGGTGAGCGTGATCCCCAGCCGCTTTTCCGCCTCCAGCATCTCGAAAAGCCCACGCTTTTCCGAATGCTCGGGACAGGCAGGGTAGCCCGGCGCCGGACGGATGCCCTGATAGGCTTCCTTCACCAGTTCCTCATTGCTGAGTTTCTCGCCTTTCGCATAGCCCCAGAGCTCTTTTCGCGTTTTTTCATGCATATATTCGGCGAGCGCCTCGGCCAGCCTGTCGGCAAGGGCTTTGAGCATAATACTGCTGTAATCATCATGGGTTTTCTTGAATTCCTCAAGCTTTGCCTCAATTCCCAATCCCGCCGTTACCGCAAAGCCGCCGATATAATCGGGAATACCGCTGTCGAGTGGTGCGATGAAATCCGCGAGGCTGTGGTTCGCGCGTCCGTTTTTCCGGCTCATCTGCTGGCGCAGGAAATGGAACCTGTGAAGAACTTCGTTGCGGTTCTCGTTTGTATAGACAATGACATCATCGCCGTCGCGCGCCGCCGGGAACAGGCCGACAATCGCCCTCGCGCTCATCCATTTCTCGGCAATCACCTTGTCGAGCATGGTACGGGCGTCGTTATAAAGCTCGGTCGCGGTGTCGCCCACGACTTCATCCTTCAGGATTTTCGGGAAATGCCCGGCCAGTTCCCAGGTGCGGAAGAAGGGCGACCAGTCGATATAATCGACCAGCGATGCGAGGTCGATATCCGTAAACTCGGTCAATCCCGGATGGACGGGAACCGGCGGCTGATAGCCGTTCCAGTCGATCGGCACGGCATTTTCGCGCGCCTCCTCCAGCGTGGAATGCTGGTTGGGGCGGGATTTCTTGAGGTAATTCTCCCGCACCTGCTCATATTCCACCTTGATGCTGTCGACGAGTTCCTTGTTATTCTCGTTGCTGGTGAGCCGGGTCGCGATCCCGACGGCGCGCGACGCATCAGTCACATAGATGGTGGTGCCGTCATATTGCGGCGCGATTTTAAGGGCGGTATGCACCTTCGATGTGGTTGCGCCACCAATCAGCAGCGGGAGATGGAAATCCTGACGCTGCATCTCCGCCGCGACCGTCGCCATTTCCTCTAATGAGGGCGTGATCAGTCCGGAAAGCCCGATAATATCGACTTTCTCCGCAATTGCCGTTTCCAGAATCTTCGTGTAGGGCACCATTACGCCCAAGTCGATCACCTCGAAATTATTGCATTGCAGGACGACGCCGACGATGTTCTTGCCGATATCATGGACATCGCCCTTGACCGTCGCCATCAATATCTTGCCCTTGGTCTGGGATTCGCCGCTCTTGTCCTTTTCCGCCTCGATATAAGGAAGAAGATGGGCGACCGCCTGCTTCATGACGCGGGCGCTTTTCACCACCTGCGGCAGGAACATCTTGCCCGAACCGAACAGGTCGCCGACCACATTCATGCCGTCCATCAGCGGCCCCTCGATGACCTGAATGGGGCGCGGAAACTGTTGCCGCGCTTCCTCCGTATCCTCAATGATATAATCGGTGATGCCCTTGACGAGCGAATGGGTAAGCCGCTCACCCACCGTCCCCTCCCTCCAGGACAAGTCTATGACATTGCTGCGCTTCTGCCCGATCGCCTGCTCCGCTACTTCGAGCAGCCGCTCGGTCGCGTCATCGCGCTTGTTGAAGACGACATCCTCGATCCGGTCGCGCAAATCTTCGGGAATATCGGAATAGACCGCGAGCTGGCCCGCATTGACGATCCCCATATCCATGCCCGCCTTGATGGCGTGATAGAGGAAGACGGAATGCATGGCCTCGCGCATCGGATTATTGCCGCGGAGCGAAAAGGACATGTTGCTGACGCCGCCGCTGATCTGGATATGGGGAAGCGTTTCCTTCAGCACTTTCGTCGCCTCGATATAATCGCGGGAGAAATTGCGATGCTCGTCAATTCCCGTCGCAATCGGGAAGATATTCGGATCAAAGATAATGTCTTCTGGCGGAAATCCGACCTGCTCGGTCAGGATCTTGTAGCAGCGTGTGCAGATTTCGATCATCCGCTCCTTGCTGTCGGCCTGCCCGTCCTCATCGAAGGCCATGACCACGGCGGCGGCGCCATACCGGCGCACTTCCCGCGCATGCTCGATAAACTCCGCCTCGCCCTCTTTCAGGCTGATGGAATTGACGACGCCCTTGCCCTGCACAGTTTTGAGGCCCGCTTCCAGCACTTCCCATTTGGAGCTGTCGATCATCAGCGGAACCCGGCTGATATCCGGTTCCGACGCGATGAGGTTAAGGAAAGTCGACATGGCGGATTTCGCGTCCAGCATGGCGTCATCCATATTGACATCGACGATCTGCGCGCCGTTCAGCACCTGTTCGCGGGCGATATCGAGGGCGGTGTCGTAATCCCCCTCCATCACCAGCCGCTTGAACTTGGCGGAACCGGCGACATTCGTCCGCTCCCCGACATTCACGAAACCGGCGACATCATCCATGTAAAGGGGCTCAAGCCCGCTCAGGCGGCAGACCGGTTCAATATCCGGGAGTTCGCGCGGCGGGAAGTCCGCGACAGCCTTTGCAATGGCGGCGATATGCTCCGGGCGCGTGCCGCAACAGCCGCCGACAATATTGACAAGCCCGCTTTTCGCAAACTCCGCCAGCTGTTCCGCCATATATTCCGGCGTATCATCATAATCGCCAAGCTCGTTGGGGAGGCCGGCATTCGGATGCACACTCACATGCGTCGTCGCAATATGAGATACTGCCTGAACATGAGGCCGCAAGTCCTTTGCGCCCAACGCACAATTGAACCCGATACTGATCGGCTCCACATGCGACATGGAGGCCCAGAAAGCCTCCGCTGTCTGCCCCGAAAGGGTCCGGCCGGAGGCATCGGTGATGGTGCCCGAGACCATGACCGGATGGCGCATCTCAATCTCGTCGAAATAACGCAGCACCGCATAGATCGCCGCCTTGCAGTTGAGGCTGTCGAACACGGTCTCGATCAGGATAATCTGCGCCCCGCCATCCATCAGGCCGCGCAGGGCCTCGTCATAGGCAGAGACCAGCTCATCAAAGGAAACATT
>JBBDJF010000067.1:0-23228 GCA_040880045.1 Sneathiella sp. | reverse complement strand
CGCTCAATATCGATCACGCGGCCACGGCCAAGATGCACCCGCGCCGTAATCCGGCTAGGGCGGCCGAAGGCGAAGTCCCCAAGTTGCAGAACAGAAAGGCCATTAATCTGACCGACTTTGGCCCCGGAAGTGTCCAGCATCATCGTCCCACGCTGGAACTGCTCTTGTGTTCGCTCCCGCATCCGGTCAGAGCGATGAATATGGGCCTTAATTGCCTGTGTGACATCCTCTCCGTCAATCCGGGTGGCCCCTCGAGAGGACGCCCAATGATCCGCTTCCGACAATAGATCAGAAAGAGAACGTGTATGGTTGGAAAGGCGTTCCGAATCCCCCGTCAGACGGGTCATCCTCTCCATCACCAGCTCGACCGCTTCGCGTGCCAGCGGCAATAGCTTGTTCTTTCGCGCCTCCGTTGCAATATACCGGGCGTAAAGACCAATAGCATCATCGGTGATCGCCAACCGGTCATCAAAGTCCACCGGTACTTTGAAGAGATTATGGAAATCGGGATCATTCTGACTCAGCAGATAGTAAAGGAGAGGGTCTCCGATCAGAATGACTTTTACATCCAACGGGATTGCCTCAGGCTGCAGGCTTACGATATTTCCAAACGACATCAATTGCGTTAGCGATTCAATCCGAATTTCACAGCTACGTAATTCACGTTTGAGCGTTTCCCAGGCATAGGGTTGAAACAACAATCGGCGAGCATCGAGAATAAGATAGCCACCATTCGCCCGGTGCAGCGCGCCTGGCTTGATCAGGCGAAAGTCGGTCACCAGCGAGCCGAATTCCGAACGGTGCTCAATCCGGCCGAGCAGATTCTCAACCGTCGGATTATCCTCATAAATAACCGGCGCCCCGCCGTTGGCGTTATGACTGACAAGCACATTAACCTGGCAATTGCCAATAATGCGATCTTGTTGCCTCACAAAATCAGCGACCATTTTAGCCGGGATGGTCTCTACCGCCTCATCCCTGCTAAGGCGGAATACATCACTATGATTGATGACATAATCCTGTACTTCGTCAAGAAAAGCGACCACCGCTGCACAATCTTGCCATTGCTCCCGAATCTCATCAATCAGATGGTCGACTGCAAAGCTGGTCACCTCCCGGTTTAGTTCCTTAACCTCCTGACGCTGTTGACGTTCCAGTTCAGGCAGCATGCGAACAGCGGCCTGAAGGTCACCCTCCAACTCGTTAATGTCCTTTTTAATTTGCTCCTGCTCGTCGGCAGGAAGCTTGGAAAAGGCTTCCGGATCAATAACCTTTCCTTCCCGCGATGGCGCCAAAGCGAGCCCCATGGGCGTGCGTACAAGCGCAATATTTTTCGCGCCCGCCTTTTTCTGTAGATCTTCGAACGCCTCTTCCTGTTGAAGTTTGAACTGCTCAATAATAACGTCGAGCCGGGTACGGTAATCCTCACTCTCATAGGCGGCGGAAATCACAACCCGGACTTCTTCAGTGAGACTTTCCATTTGCCTGGCAAGTTCTCGCCCCCGTCCAGCGGGAAGACGCAGTATTTTTGGATGATCCTGCGCAGCAAAATTGTTCACATAGCACCAGTCATCGGGAACCGGCGAAGCCGCTGCCTCAGGTTCCAGATAACGATGGATAATTTCGGTTTTCCCCGATCCGGAAAGACCAAAGGCGAAGAGATTAAAGCCCTGATGACGTACGCCGATACCGAAGCGAATGGCTTCGATTGCACGATCCTGACCCAACGGCTCCCGCAAGTCCTCAAGCTCTGAAGTATCCGTAAAATCCAGCGCTTTCAGATCGTATTTGCGGCATAGTTTTGAAGCAGGTAATGCCTTGCTTTCCAACATCAATCGGTTCCTCTGTGTTTTTACCGGGATAATTCTAACCTAATATCTATCTCGCATAATGAGCCAAATCAATTGAGCGCCAAAACAATGCTACCCGAAAATTCAACCAAACCAGCATGAAATCTGGTAAATATCATATGGAGAAATCAAGGCTGACTGTCGTTTCGATCCAACCCAATGGCAACGTTCGGTTTAATGATACTGGTCATGATGGAACCGGTCTCTATTTTCGCGTCCCATCTCGCCGCTCATGACTCATTCGTTCAGGACCTCGGTAACCGGCTCGCGCCATTCCGAACGGACGGGCATCAACCGGGAGCGGGCTTCCTTGGCCGCAACATCCTGAGTCGGCTGATTTATGGTGCGCAGATCACGCTCTACACTGTCATTCTTGCCGCTCTGATCGCACCGATTACCGGAAGCTCACTCGGCTACAAGCGTCAGGCAGGCTGAAATACTGGTGAAGGTTCTTAGTCCTCTTTCGGAGGGGTCTTATCCAAGTTATTAGGCGCGAAGACATCGCCAAACGCGCCCTTGCCAGGACTTTGTGCCGGCTTATCGGCTTTCGGTTCCGTGGTGGTTTTGTCAAGGTTACCCGGCTTGAAAACATTTCCAAACGCCCCCTGACCCGGACTTTGCGCTGCGGGAGCATCAGACTTACTGCCGCCGAGCACGCCCGTCCCCTGTTGCTGCTTTTGCTGCATTTCAAGCTGACGTTTTTCCTGAATTGCCTTGATACGTTCTTCCTGAATAAGGCGTTTTTGCTCCCTGACATCCATCTTGCAAACATCCGGGCTGTAAGTCTGAGCGAACCAGATGGTCGAGAATCCGCCCAGCGCAAGAAGAACAAGGATGACTGCGGCCGGGTTGCGGCGAAAGATTCTGGGAAGCTGAAATCCGCTCGAAATCGCTCCCACCGGCGCACCATTCGCAAGCGCCAGCTGTTGACGGCGGCGATAGACCTCGTAAGCAAGGGCGCCGATAATCGTCAACACGATAATAATGAAAGCGAGCGACGAAATGGACGGGTTAATCCCGTATCGCACTTTTTGCGCGAGTTCGATCGTCAGGGTCGGAAATTTTCCGAAGGTAAATGTTGTTGTATTATAGTTTTCAAACGACGCCAGGAAGGCGAGCACTGCTGCCGAACCTATCGCAGGCTTCATGAAAGGCAGCAGAATTTTCCAGAATGCCTGTACATGCGTTGCGCCAAGATCCAGCGCCGCCTCGGTCAGGTCCGTATCAAACCGCTGAAGTCGGGCAACGAACACAAGCATGCAGTAGGAGGCGATAAAAGTTGACTGTCCGAGGATCGTCAGAAATATCCCGTTATGCAGAATACCCCCCGTTTCCATCCCGAGCATGACGCTTATGCGATCCCAGAATACGAGAGTAGAAATACCCAGGACAACGCCTGGGATCAGGATCGGCGCGATAACGACAGTGTAGTATGTTGCCCGAAGCTTTGGCCATATCTGTGTGAGTAACAAAGCGGCGGCGAGACCCATAATAACGGACAGAAAAACCGTTCCAACCCCAACTATCAGGCTGTTTTCGATGCCGTTTAATATCCGCGTATCGTTGGCGAGAACGTCAAACCATTCAAATGTCAGGCATTCCCAAGGCGTCATTTTAGGAAATGAAGGCGAGTTGAACGCTGTGATGCTCATGACGATCAGAGGCCCGAGCAAATAGCCGAAAAAGACGGCGAGATATGCGCCAAGAATGATTTTCAGGAAGACATTTTCGGCTTTCATTTGCCAATATCCCCGATCCTGACCTTAAACAACCGCATCGTTGAAAGAACAATGATAATACAGGTCACCAACAGAACGATGGCAAAGGCGGCACCACGGGGCCAGTTGCCCCCCTGATTAAACCATTGATAAATAATCTGTGTGAACCAGAGGCTTGATGGACCACCCAGAATCTGGGGGGCGGCCAGCGCACCGGCGGTCAGCATGAAAACCATGGTACAGCCCGATGAAATGCCAGGCTTGGCGTAAGGGATAACAACACGCCAGTGAATACGCCACCATGGAGCCCCCATATCACGAGCCGCCTCTATCTGATTGCGATCCAGGCTTTCAATGACATTATAAATCGGAAATATCATCAACAGGATGTAGGCGTAGCCAAGGCCAGCATAGAGCGCGACATTCGCGCGGATAAAATCGATCGGACTATCGACCAGCCCCATTGCCAGCAGCATTTCATTGATCAGTCCGCTGTCTCCAAAAATGATACGAAAGGCAAAGGCACGGAGGATTTCGTTAACCCAATAGGGGATAATGAGCAGCAATACCAAAACGCGAATAAACCCTCCGCCTTTTGACTGACCAAGATAATAGGCGAGCGGGTAGCAAAGCACGAGATCAAGGATTGTCACAAAAAATGCGGCGAGTAACGTCCTGCCGAATACACCGAGATCGACAACATTATAGGAAGTGTCGGCTCCCGGTGCGCCTAGCACCAGATATTTGTAATGTTCCAGCGTATAGGTATCTTTTGGCCCGCCCATTTCCGGCGGCGGGAGATGATGGCGGAAAGAAAAATCGAGCATGGACAACTGCGGCAGGATGATCAGGACGACCACCCAAAATAGTACCGCCACCAGCAGGAATGTCCCTAGGCCAATACCGTTTCTGGTAAAATAGTTCCTGAAAAACCGCGCTATATTCATCAGGCGATCCTATTCACTGGCTAGCTCTCCGGCAGGAAGGACGACGGCTTGCTGTGGCTCGTACTCCAGCATCAGTTCATTTCCCACCGCCGGTGCCCTTTGCTTTCCGATATTCACGAGGGACATCTTTATTTCCTTCCCTTCCGAGCCTTCAAGGAAAACATTGTATATCTGCCCTTCGAATTCTTCATGCTTGACCACGGCAGAAAACCGGTTGACGGCGGGGGATGTATCTTCGGCTATGTTGCAGGCTTCGGGGCGGATAAACATCATTGCGGAATCGCCTACCTTCAGCTTTCCTTTCGCAGAAGTTGCGATTCGCGAAAGAAGTTCCCCGGTGCGGTTCGTGCTGACAAGCGCCATATCGCCATCGACTGACTTAACTGTGCCGCGAAAAACATTATTCTCTCCAACGAAGGACGCGACGAAAGGTGTTGCGGGGTCGTTATAAATCCTATGCCCCGTTGCAACCTGATCTATGATACCGGCTCGCATCACGGCAACATTGTCGGACATTGTCAGGGCTTCTCCCTGATCGTGGGTAATATAGATGAAGGTAATACCGACCCGCTGTTGAATTTCGCGAAGCTCCGTCCGCATATGCTGACGGAGCTTCAGATCGAGCGCGGAAAGTGGTTCATCCAGCAACAATACGTCCGGCTCTGCACAAAGTGCGCGGGCAATGGCGACACGCTGCTTCTGTCCACCGGATAGTTCGGATGGGAGCTTTTCCCCCTGATCTGGCAGGGCAATCATGTCGAGCAGCTCATCAGCCCGTTTTCGTCGCTCCGCCTTGCCGATCCCCTTAACTTCGAGAGAGAAGGTAATATTCTCCCAGACTTTCATAAGCGGAAACAAAGCAAGATTCTGGAAAATCAGGGCAGTCGGCCGCTTATTCGGCCCGATCCCTGCCATGTCCTTACCGCCGATCTTCACCTTGCCCTGGCTTGGCTCCAGAAAACCGGATACGGAACGCAGGATGGTCGTCTTACCGCATCCCGATGGCCCCAAGAACGAAAAGAATTCGCCGCCCTTGATATTTACATTGGCCTCACGAACAGCAACGAAATCGCCAAATCTGATCCAGACATCCTCCAGATCAACATCAACTCCTTTGGTCATGAATCATTTCCCGGCTGGCACTCTTTTCCCATCAAGACCCCCTCGGTCCAGAAGAAACAAACGGGGATGCGCCGGACCGTCTTTTTAACGGTCGGCTCACCCCTTCATGAGCTAAGAGCTCTTGAACTTGTTGACATATTCCGTGCGGATAGCGGCATACCACGGAGCCTGTGGCGGCCATGGGTTCAGATTGTTGAGGGATTCGCCCGGATAGGCGTCTGCGAAGTTCTTCTTATACGCATCACCGGCAAACTGATCCGCACCCAGAACCGGCGAGTTATAACCATGGGAATCAATCGCTTTACCCGCATTTTTCGGATTGTACGAGAATTTGATAAATTCATAGATCTGGTCGATATTCTTCGCACCTATCGGCATCGACATACCATCAACCCATGCCATCGCCCCTTCAACAGGCGCCTGATACATGATCGGATCACCAGCTGTTTTCAGTGCCATGGGCGGACCATCCCAAGTTTGACCGACGATTACGCCTTCGTTCAGCAATCCGTTTTTCTGAGTATCTGCATCATTCCACAAAAGCTTGATGTTGCTCTTGCGAGCAATACACCAATCAGTCACCTTTTCCCAGATCGGGCGCATGGTTTCTTCAGACTCATAGGCCTTCCACATATCACCGGGGTTCAATTCACCGATCGTTTCCATATAAAGGCCTGCGCAGAGCATCATTGAATGCGGACGCCCCATGGTCTTTCCGGCATTGGCGTCTAACCAGACATCGCCGTAACTCGGAGCGGCACCGGCCGGCGTCCATTTATCTGTCCGCCAGGCAATACCTTCCGTTCCCCAGATATGCGGGAGCCAATGAGAGCCTTTCCCGCCAAAATCCCAATCTTTAGTGCCGATGGCCGTCATCGCGGGGTTGACCGCATCAACCGGAACACGGCTAAGGTCCCAAGGTTGCAGCAATTCAAGCGGTCCCCATTCCAGACCCTGATTGTTTGTTGGAGAGACAATGTCAAAGCCTTGCCCCTTATTCGCCTTCATCTTGTTGATGATTTCTTCGTTTGACCCGATACCCGTATAGTTGATCTTGATACCCGTCTCTTTTTCAAAATCAGCGAGAAAAGGTTCCGGGAGATAATCGGACCACATCAGGATATTGAGCTCCCCAGACGCAGAGAGCGCATTTTTCACGATCGCCGGGCCCGCCGCCGTAAAGGCGCCAACGGCTGTTGCTGTTTTCAGGACATTCCGTCTGCTGAATGTTTTTGCCGATTTCACATCAGCGGGGGCGGATTTCTGAGATTTTTCGATCATTCTTCACTTCCTTTTTTGTGAGTGTTGAGATCACTAATAAATGAACGGTTTCAAAGACGCTTTTATTACAAATGAGCTACGGCAAGAGCCAACTTAATGGCTATTCTGGATATCATGATAGCCTATCTGTCAATAATTCAAAGTATATTTGTTGCAGCGCCAAAAATTTGTCTTGATGCGACAAAGGGGAATTTATTCTTTGCGCTTCAATGCTTTAAATTCAGAAAACATTATATAGACAGTCTTGACCTAGTCCATGTTGGCAAATTTTATGGACTTCAGGCCGATGCAGATTTCGATAGCATTTCCATTGCTTCCGCGGCGATTTCAAACGCATGAAGGCGTGCCTGATGGTCGAAGATCTGCGCCGTGAGTATGATCTCATCTGCCCCAGTTTCAGATTGAAAATCCCGCAATCTCTCTTTCACGTCTTTGGCGTCACCAAGGGCTGTGTAGGTCATAAAGCGCGAGATCGCGGCCGTTTCCTGATGCCCCAGCTTTTCAGCAAACCCGTCGACCGGCGGTGGCAACTTGATCGGCATACCACGCGAAAGCCCTAGAACACCCTGCATCAGGGACGTAACAATAACATCCGCTTCTTTACGGGTATCCGCAGCCTGCAGGTTCATCGCCGCCATCACATAGGGCTTATCAAGCTGTTGAGAGGGTTTAAAGTTCTGCCGGTAAAGATGCAGCGCATGTTTTAGGTCTGTCGGGGCAAAATGGGAAGCAAAGGCGTAAGGTAGACCGAAATGAGCCGCCAGTTCGGCGCCGTACAAACTAGAGCCCAGAATCCAGAGCGGCACATTGAGCCCCGCTCCGGGCACGGCCTGCACACACTGGCCCGGCTCTGGATCGGCAAAATACTGCTGTAGCTCCAACACATCCCGCGGGAAATTATCAACGCTTCCGTTGAATGACCGCCTGAGCGCCTGAGCCGTTATCCCGTCCGTTCCCGGTGCCCGGCCTAAACCCAGATCAATCCTATCCGGGTAGAGCGAGGCAAGCGTGCCGAACTGCTCCGCAATTATCAAGGGTGCATGGTTGGGCAGCATAACTCCGCCGGAGCCGATCCGGATTTTATTTGTCTTCGCCCCGACATAGGCGAGGAGGACGGCCGTCGCCGCACTGGCGATGCCAGGGATATTGTGATGTTCCGCCAGCCAGTAACGATGATATCCCAGCTTTTCGGCAAGCTGCGCGAGTTCAACCGAATTTTTGAACGATTGCTCGGCGGTGCTTCCCTCCGTAATCGGGGCCAGGTCGAGGACAGATAATCGGGTCATAAATTGTCACCGCTTTTTCTACTTAACAGCCCTGCCACCCGGTTACTGCGATGGGTCGTCAGGTACAGATTGGTTTCACTCGCGTTTATTCCATCAATCAGCCGCATCTGCCGCAATACCTTGTCGAGATCCGCCAGCGTCTCTGCCCCGAACTCGACGATAAGGTCCCAACGGCCATTTGTCGAATGAATAGCCTGAATTTCCGGAAAGCCGCGCAGGCGCGCAATGATCCGCTCGTTCCCCTTGCCCTCGATCTCGATCAGAGTAATGCCCCGGACTGGCATATCCGCCATATCTTCTTTGAGAACGACGGTGAAGCCGAGGACTTCCTCCTCCGCCAGCAAACGATCCATCCGCGTCCGAACGGTGGCACGGGACAACCCGAGAGTCATAGCAAGTTCAGACACCGAAGCGCGAGCGTTTTGCCGCAAGGCACTTACCAGTCGTCGATCAGTATTATCCATATTGTTCAGTATACTTTATCAATTTGATATATCCAGTGCATATTATTAACAATTTTTCCGATTGTTTCCGCCACTAGAGGATAAGAAATTATCAGTATGTAAAATACACGGCTCAACGGAAATCGCAAATGATCAACAAATCAATGTTATTAGTAGGCGTTCCTGCAGACCAGGGCAGTCGGCGCACTGGCTGTTTAATGGGCCCCGACGCACTCCGAACCGCGGGGATGGCGGGCATGCTGGAACGGCTTGGGTATGAGGTGACAGATAGCGGAAATCTGATTTCGGAGCCATCCGCGGACATCCCTCATTCAAATACCAGAATTCATCATCTCAGCGACTATGCCGCATTGATATCGTGTCTGGATCATTTTTGCCAAACCGCTGTTCAAGACCATCACATACCGATTTTCATGGGCGGTGACCATTGTATCGCGGCAGGAATCCTTCCCGCGCTTGCCCGAAACGGTGAGGACGCCGGTCAGGAACAGTTTGTTCTCTGGCTGGATGCCCACACTGACTTTCAAACCCTGGAAAGCACGGATACGGGGAATCTGCATGGCACACCCGTAACCTACATGATAGGCGATCCGAGCTTTCATGGAATTATTCCGGGACCCGCCAAGGCCATCAAGCCGGAGAACATCTGTATGATGGGTATTCGCTCTGTCGATCCGGCGGAACGGACGCGCATAGCGCGCACAGGCATTGACATTCACGATATGCGGGCAATCGACGAGTTCGGCATAGCACCACCGCTTCGCCGATTTATCGACCGGGTCCGGCGGGCCAATGGTCGCCTTCATGTCAGCCTGGACGTGGATTTTCTGGATCCTGAGATCGCCCCGGCCGTGGGCACGACGGTTGCTGGCGGCGTCAATTTTCGCGAAGCCCATCTAATGATGGAAATTCTTTATGACAGCGGCCTGGTAACGTCTCTCGACATTGCTGAACTAAATCCATTTCTCGATGACCAGGGGCGGACCAGCAGGTTACTCGTTGACCTTGTTGCGAGCCTGTTTGGCCAGCGCGTTCTTGACACCCAGACGAGGAGCATCTGATCATGACGATCCATCCCCCGAAAGACATCAATATTGTCCCCTTTGTCAGTGTGGATAATATGATGAAGCTCGTATTGAGTGTCGGTATTGAGACGTTTCTAGCTGAGCTTGCCGATTTTATCGAAACCGATTTCCGCCGTTGGGAATTATTCGATAAAACACCGCGCATCGCCTCCCATTCACCGGAAGGTGTGATTGAGTTGATGCCAACAAGCGATGGCGAGGTATATGGATTTAAATATGTAAATGGCCACCCGAAAAATACCCGCACCGGCCTGCAAACTGTCACCGGCTTTGGCGTCCTTTCAAATGTCGATAATGGGTATCCTGTCCTGCTTTCGGAAATGACAATTCTGACTGCACTTCGAACAGCCGCGACCTCAGCCGTGGCCGCAAAATACCTGGCGCCTGAAGACGTCGATTGCATGGCGATAATCGGCAATGGCGCACAGGCGGAATTTCAGGCAATGGCGTTCAAGGCACTCCTCAAAATCCGAAAAATACGACTCTTTGATATCGACAGTCTCGCCACCGATAAATGTATTCGCAATCTCACCGGGATGGGCTTTGACATTACCCCTTGCAAGAGCGCAGAGGCCGCCGTCGAGGGCGCGCAAATCATCACCACCGTCACGGCAGACAAGCAATATGCAACGATCCTGACTGACAATATGGTGGGCGCTGGCATTCATATCAACGCGGTGGGAGGTGATTGCCCCGGGAAAACGGAATTGCATTCGGACATTCTCCTCCGTTCCGATATTTTTGTTGAGTATCCACCGCAAACGAGAATTGAGGGAGAAATCCAGCAGCTGGCTGACGATCATCCGGTAACCGAACTTTGGCGCGTTATTTCCGGCGACGCGGCTGGACGGCGTGATCGGGATCAGACAACACTGTTTGACTCGGTTGGTTTCGCCACCGAGGATTTCTCCGCCCTGCGCTACGTTCGCAGTAAATTGCCGGGAACATCTTTTTATGATAGTCTTGATATGGTCGCCGATCCGGATGATCCGCGCGACCTGTTCGGCATGCTGTTACGCGCAGCCAAATCGCCCTAACTCATAAGTGATCATGATGGGGACCGTTTCACCTTGATATTCTGACGATTTAAGGGTACTGTCAAAGCATCTTTTTCTAAGGAAAGTTTTCACTATTTCCAGTTTTTCCAGGCAGGAACGGGTTGCGCCCTCTGCCAACATATCGCTCTCTGAAATCGACACCAACAGAAAGTTCGACCGGAAATGGCTCGAAGTTGCGAAGACGTTTGCCCGTCCGGATACAACGAGCGGCATTCTCCAGTTGCTGACGACTGTAATTCCGCTTGTCGCACTTTGGGCAGCCATGATTATCATTGTCGATGATGCCTATTGGCTCGCCCTTCTGCTTTCCGTTCCGGCTGCAGCCTTTACCGTAAGGCTGTTTATTATTCAGCATGATTGCGGACATTACTCTTTCTTCCGCTCTCCCCGCTGGAATGACCTGGTCGGCTGCCTGATCGGGATTGTTACCTTAACACCGCATGAATATTGGCGACGTTCACATAACGCCCATCATGCAACCTGCGGCAATCTGCAGAAGCGGGGTATTGGTGATATCAGCCTGTTGACCGTCGCCGAGTATCAGGCATTAGGCCGCTTAAAGCGACTTGCCTACCGGATATACCGAATGCCTGCGGTGATACTTGGGATCGGGCCGATATATCTTTTTGTTATCAAATATCGCCTGCCGCTCGATCTGATCCGTCAACGCCCGGCATTGTTGATCGGCATTATGGGGACTAATCTCGGAATTGTGGCCATCCTGCTGACCCTCGGGTTCAGTTTCGGCTTTGTAGACATCCTGATGGTACAGATTCCGGTTGTAATTCTGTCATCAGCCGCTGGAGTCTGGCTATTTTACGTACAGCATCAGTTTGAGCATACCTATTGGCGAAACAAGGAAGACTGGAATATCCACGAAGCTTCGGTCATGGCGAGCAGCTATTTTGACCTGCCGCAGCCTCTCCGCTGGTTTTCCGGGAATATTGGTATACACCATATTCATCATCTTTCCTGTCGTATTCCCAATTACCGGCTAGGCGCCTGCCTGGCGGAAATACCAGCGCTTCAATCCATTAATCGTATTAGCCTTCGTGATAGCCTGTCCTGCTTACGATTGGCGCTCTGGGATGAAAACACTCAGCGACTGATTTCCTTTAAAAGCCTGCGAAAGCTGACCGCGCCAGCTTAGTATCTGCAAGTAATCCTCGCCAGATCGCAATATATTGCTTGAAATTATCTGTATATGCATCTAAATAGTCGGAATGACCGATACTTCCAAAGCGGATATGACGCCTGCCTGCACTTGCCTGAGATTTCGCAAGGCCGCGCGGCGCGTGACCCAGATTTATGATCAGCATTTGGAACCCTACAGCCTGACCATCACCCAATATGGCCTGCTTGGCCATATTCGTCGGTTCGAGGGAATTGGCATCGGAGCGCTCGCGGAAAAGCTGGTAATGGATCCCACGACACTAACCCGAAACCTTCGACCGCTGGAGCGTAAAGGTTATGTGACCCTGACACCCGACGACAAGGACCGGCGAAGCCGGAAGTTGAACCTGACCAGGTCTGGAAGCGAGAAACTCACCGCTGCAAAGCCGGGATGGCGGGCAGCGCAGGAAAAAATCGCCGCCGTTCTCGGGCCCGATAACAATGCCATGATGATCGATACCATTGACCAAATGATCGAAGATCTTAAGGAGTAAATTTTTTTGCTCAATTATCTGCATATACATCTAATAACCCAACCTCCTGAATCAGGAACCCCACATGACGCAGGATAGCGCCGTACCCGCCGAGGGTATTCCGACAACGATCAATCCGTTACTGACGACCCCGATCCTTGGAACTTTAGCGCGCCTCAGCATTCCAAATGTCATTGCAATGCTTGCAACCGCTCTCGTTGCTGTTGCGGAAACGGCATATGCAGGACAACTCGGCACTTCCGCTTTGGCCGGGCTTGCGCTGGTTTTCCCCATGGTAATGCTTCAGCAAATGCTGTCTGCGGGAGCTATGGGAGGCGGCATCTCCTCCTCGATCAGTCGGGCACTCGGCGCCGAAGACGATGCGCGTGCGGCACTTCTTGCAGTTCATGCCATTGTTATTGGCGCATTAGCAGGGATCTTCTTCTGTGTATTGTTTCTTCTCCTGGGTGATGGCATTTATGGCGTGCTTGGTGGATATGGCATAGTCCTGACGGAAGCCCTGGCTTACTCAAATATCGTGTTCTTCGGCGCCATCGGCGTTTGGATGACCAACACTCTTGCCTCGATCATTCGCGGGGGCGGAGACATGAAAATCCCTTCCATTACATTGCTGGTCGTTGCCATATCACAGTTCCTCCTGGCAGGAACATTCGGGTTGGGGTGGGGGCCCTTCCCCGCCCTCGGCATGGCGGGAATCGCTATTGGTCTCGTCATTGCGTTCAGCGCTTCCTCCCTGTTTCTGTTTTGGTACCTGATATCAGGCCGGGCTCGCGTTAAGCTCTCGCTGCGCAGTGTTCGTCTCCAGTCCGAGATGTTTCGCGACATCCTGAAAGTCGGTGCAATTTCCTGCATCTCCCCACTTCAGACTGTTCTTACTATATTGATCCTAACCCGCATCGTTTCCGAATTTGGCGTAGAGGCTCTTGCGGGATACGGAATTGGTGCCCGTTTGGAGTTTCTTGTCGTTCCCATTGCCTTTGCTATCGGCGTTGCCTGCGTTCCCATGGTCGGCATGGCCATTGGCGCAGGAAACGTTGCGAGGGCCCGTCAGGTTGCCTGGACAGGGGGCATCAGTGCGGGGCTGGTTATTGGGCTGATCGGACTTGTTGTCGCCATTTTCCCGGATATCTGGACAGGAATGTTTACTGATGTGCCGGGCGTCTTACGCTCCGCTGGATTGTATTTCGCCTGGGCTGGACCCTTTTACGGACTGTTGGGACTGGGCCTTTGCCTTTATTTCTCTTCACAGGGGGCCAGTAAGGTTCTGGGCCCGGTCATTGCGGGTACAATCCGCCTAGTGATTGTCGCGCTCGGCGGGTGGCTGCTCGCGACAGGCAGCGCCCCCGACTGGACGATTTTCGCATTGATTGGTGGCGCCATGGCAATTTATGGTGCGGCAACGGCTTTAGCTGTATATCTTGCCCGCTGGTGACCGGCCAAGACAGTCGGCACCGCAGTCAGGCCGTTCCGGCCAGGCTGATCAAGCGGAGTCGTATGTATGATTACTTTTGCCTTTGCCATCCTGTTCCTGATCATCACGCCCGGCCCCGGGGTGCTATCAACCGCAGGTGTCGGGTCAGCTTTTGGGCGCGCAGCGGGCATTCGTTATGTGACCGGCCTTTTCGTGGGTAACAACCTTGTCGCCATTGCCGTGGTCTCCGGGTTGGCGGCAGTTGTTTTAGCCGTTCCGATAGTCCGGAATGTCTTGTTTGCGCTTTCGGCATTATACCTTTTGTATCTTGCCTTCAGGATTGCAGCGGCGGGAGCAAAAATCGCTTTTATTGAATCAAGCCGCGAGCCCGGCCTTTGGGCCGGCCTTACCCTTCAGCTCATCAATCCAAAGGCCTATGCCGTCAACACAGCTATATTCAGCGGCTTCCCCTTCATGCCCGATACGCTTGTCCTGGAGACAATTCTGAAGTTCGCAATCCTGAACGCAATCTGGATCCCAATTCACTTTCTTTGGCTTGCGGCCGGGATAATGATCAAGCGGCTCGACCTTGCGCCGCATATCCAGTTCCGTATTAATCTCCTGATGGCGACTGCGATGCTGGTTGTGGTTGCCCTGGCTATTTATGCCCAATTCTGACCGTAGAAGATTCCTAAACGCCTTTTTTCTTTCTGTCCCGCTTGAAATCAAAAATCTTGACGCCGTCTTCAGGTTTCACACGATTGATCCAGTCCTTTTGACCAAGCAGGAAATTGACGTCATCTTCCCCCGCCTGCCAGTGATCATGAACAGACTGTCTCGAGAATTCATAGCCCTTTGAATGGGCTTCATAATTCTTTTGCCGGTATATCAAATGCGCAACCGTGACAGAGGCGTCGCAGCTCCATTTTTCAAGAGCCTCATACTCCTCTTCAGACAAGAAATCCTCTGGAATTTTACTCATATGACGATTGACCAATCGCCGAATTGCCTGTGTTTGCCTGAACACATCCGTATTGAGGCGTGTCCTGCTAGAGTAGCGAATATCGTTTAGCCGATCTGTAACATCAAAGAGGTTTTTCGGAAATTCGCCTTCGGCACTAAACAAATCGACCTGAAAAATACAGAGATCACGGTCATCCTGTTCATCAATGACATATTGCAACGGCGTATTTGACACTAATCCGCCATCCCAATACCACTCACCATCAATTTCGACCGGGGGAAACCCTTCTGGCAGGGCTCCACTTGCCATAATATGTTCCGGTTTAATCGTTATCTTCTCACTATCAAAATAAACGAAGTTACCGGACCGCACATTTACTGCTCCCACACTAAAGCGGACGCCGTCATTATTCAGGCGATCAAAATCAACAAGTTCAAGCAATGTAGAGCGCAGCGGCGCCGTATCATAAAGGCTTAGGGTATCGGCTACATCCGAAGGAAAAGGATTGAGAAGCGATGCGGGCATCCGCGGCGTAAAAAAGCCTTCGATTCCAAATGCCGCCACTCCGACCGCGCTCATTTCGTTGAAAACCCGCCGTCCGTGCTCACCAAAAAGAAGAGGAGGCCCCTGCAAACCGGACGAAACCTGATGCCAGAATTCCCGCAGTTTATCGACTCGCTTTTCCGGTGGATTTCCAGCAATCAATGCGGCGTTGATGGACCCAATAGAAATACCCGCCATCCAGGCTGGCTCATATCCAGCATCATGCAGCGCCGCGAAAGCGCCAGCCTGATAGGCACCGAGCGCACCGCCACCTTGAAGGACCAGTACAATTTTCTCATCCAGGAATTTATCGGGCACAGATACCACCCCAAAAAAAACCTACAATAAATCTATCTTGTTGTAAGTCGTATCGTCTGGCTGGAAATGCAATAGCCCGATCCCCTGCCAATCTTCCATACATGCTGTAAACTCGCATTCTACCTGCGTCCAGCCCATTGGAGAGCGTCAAGAACGGCCTGACTTAATCATCTTTTACAATGGCATCCTGGAAATTAATCGTCCCGTCCTCATTTTTCGCGAACGCCTTGTCAAACGCATTCGAGGAAATACTGATAAACGCCGACCACAGATCACCTTCCGGATCATTGAGATTTCCCTCGATGGGAATGCGGATTGCGAACTGGTCTTTGGGCTGGTTCTCGAAAAGCTCCACGAACCCGGAGACCAGCGACTCCCAAAATGCGTTCAACGGGTTTTCGTCCTGCTCCACACCCACCATCTTAACGTTTGTCGCGACGAGCTTTACATATCCCGTGACATTTCCATCCGCGGCAGCCAGTTCACTGAATATGCCTATATTTCCGCCCTCAAAATCAATTGCAGCATAGGCTCGGCCATATTCGTTAAAGGCCGCAAGATCTGCATTCTTCAACTCTGTGCCGATATCGAAATCCGGTATTTCCTTGAAAATATTAAGGCGCCCATCGAAGTTAAGAGCGCCGCCACCAATTGACGTGCCGGAAATTTTGATATGGGACGGCAGCGGATTTTCCTTATCGGTCACGTTCTGAAGGTTAGTCACCGTCGCATTGACATCTCTAACAAAAAGATTGATGTTTGGATCGGCCGTATAGTCGATATAGGCAACCTTGCCGCTATGAACGGTCAGCCGGTTTATATTGAAAGGAGACAGGGCATTCACGAACTTGATCCAGTCGCCCCCTTCACCTGTCTGCGTTTTGGAAAAATTGAGGTCGGCTTCATAAATATCAATTTCAGCGACCACTGCCCCGTCCAGAAGCGCCTCCCACTCAATCGATAAATCAATTGTCCGGGCGGCGGCGAAGGGGACATCAAGCCCGTCTTCCTGCTTACGAATCTCAAGCATGTGAATCTTATAGGCGCCGCGCCAAAGGTTAAGATCAATGTCCTGTATTCCACCGCGATGGTCCCCCAGTCCCGCTATCTGCGTATTCACATAATCCTTAACCCAGAAGGGCAAATACATCCGCCCAACAACGAGTAATGTTATCACTACGATCACTGCAGCGATGGTTATATTCTGCTTGGGATGGGATCCGAACATTTCTCAATCTTTCTTCAGTTGCCTTTTTGCCATGCCGTCAGGAAAAATCCGATTTGCTTTACTTTCCCGCGTATAGGTTTTGGAAAATTCTGCGCCAATCAGCAGGATAAGGCAGGAATAGGAAACCCATAGCATGACCAGAATTATTGAACCCGCAGCCCCAAAGCTGGATTGTGGTTCTGCTAACTTGAAGTAGTAGTTCAAGGCATATTCACCAATGGAGAAAAGTATCGCAGATACTATCCCGCCATAAAAAGCAACATCCCAATCCACACGTACATCGGGCAGGATTTTGAAAATAAGAGCGAAAAGGGTGATAATGATTAATAACGAAAAAGCACTGTTAAAAAACATCAGCCAACTTGCCCATTCAGGTGAAAACTGGGCGGCAAACCAATCACTGAATATGGTGAAAAAGGCAGTAAACGACAGGGAAATGAGCAGCAAAAAACCGACAATTAAAATAAGGCCAAAGGATATAAGGCGGCTTTTCAGGAAGGCCCGCCATCCAGCATTTTGACTTATTTCCGCATCCCAAATGAGGTTCAGGGACCGTTGCAATTGTGCAAACAGCCCGGTAGCACCAAATATAAGCGTTGCAATGCCTGCAATCATCGCCCAAAGATCGCGATCTCTCCGTTGGGTCTCCTCTACAATTTCCTTAATGCTCAGGGAGATTTCCCGGCCCAGAATATTTCCGATGTAGCCGAGAATTTCCGTTTCAACCCTTTGATGATCAAAAAAAACGGCAGCGATTGCCATTACAATGATCAGGAGGCCAGGAAGAGAGAAAATGGCGTAATAAGCCGCCGCAGCACTTTGCGTGAACGGGTCATTACTCAACCAATTCTGGATTGTCTTATAGAGGATAGTGAGAAAGAACAATATTCTGCTCCAGTATCCCGAGAAGATCTCCATGCAGGCCCCAAGCGATCACTCTTCGGAAGGCACGATCCAGAATATACTCTGGATCATGAACCGAAAGTCAGCGTTCAATCAGATCGTCACCTTCTTGCAATGATATACACGGCGTGGATTATACCCGGTATATAGCCAAGAATTGTCAGGATCACATTGATCCAGAAATGCTTGCTCAAACCGACTTCAAAAAAGACGCCGAGCGGCGGTAAGATAATCGCAAGTATGATCTTGAGCACATCGCTCAGCAAGTCGTCGCTTGTTCTAGCTAAAGGCATTCTAAATTTCCCTTGTCTAAGTTCGTCTGTTAGGTAGCGTCGTCAACCTCGTCCGTTACTTCTTCTATCGCCTCACCTACAGGACTTTCCTGCTCACAGGCACCTAGTGCAAGGGGGGCTGCGACAAGCACGAAACCCATCAGCATCATTTTCAATACTTTCATAACCTTTCTCCTCTCAACATAAACTACCCGCAACCAACGCTGAATTCCTGATTTGGTTCCCGGTTTTTGATCTATTCCGTCAAGTCAGACAAAAAATTCAGAATTTTCACGTGGTGTTCCGGGAGCCTTGAAAGCTTTTTCAGTGGCGAAAACCCGGCCGCAAGGAACCATCGACAGGCTGATATGTTGGTTTATTGCTTAATATAAGGAAAGGAACACAACATGAGCGAAGTACGCCCATCACTGGACGAAATACTGAAAGATCCCTCGGCAGTTTTTGATTCACCGCAAGACGT
The DNA here is from genome assembly GCA_040880045.1 of Sneathiella sp. Taxonomy (GTDB): domain Bacteria; phylum Pseudomonadota; class Alphaproteobacteria; order Sneathiellales; family Sneathiellaceae; genus Sneathiella. The sequence continues at coordinate 4,630 of JBBDJF010000067.1, read as the reverse complement.
TGTTGATGACAGGCATCTTAGCGATAAGGATAAGAGCAAGATCCTAAAAACCTGGAAGGAAGACGCAAAAGCTCTCATCCGGGCTGAATCTGAAAATATGGCGAGTGCGAAACGCACCTCCTCCGCCCCTGAATTACTTGCTGAAATTTCGAACATTCAGCTTGAATTTGAGAAATTACGGGCGAACAGCAATGATAGCTGATCTGGTTAACGAACTCGCATATCTGTCATGGCAAGAGCTTTTACTGCGTGTTGGCATGGCAATGGTCTTCGGACTTATACTAGGGCTTGAAAGAGACACAAAGAACAAGCCGATAGATTTTCGGGCTTATATGATTGTTGCCGTTACAACCTGCATTCTGGCCATTCTCGGGCAAGAGATATATTCGGACTTTTCCGATGCCAGCGAAATATTGAGAGTTGACATCGCCAATATTATTGCCGGCGTCATGACGGGCATCGGCTTCTTGGGCGCAGGCGCCATTATTCGTCGTGATAACAGCCGTGTTATTGGAACCGCAACAGGGGCCAGCATTTGGGCCGCGGGCGGAATTGGCCTTACTATTGGTTTCGGATTTTACAGTCTCGGGATCGTTGCTTTTATCGCAATTGGAATTATTCTGCTGGTCGGTGGCATTGTAAGGGCCAAATTCTCCGGGATAGATGACAAGGAAGTCAGGAACAATGAGCATAACGATTAATTGCGTGAAGGGCTTTAATACGCAGCATTAAAATATTCCATGCCTTAGGGTTTAGACATGAAAAAAGCGCCGCAATTAAATGCGGCGCTTTCTTTCTCGACTGCCCCCTTAAGAAGCGATGTCTCTTTCGAATTTATTCAGCATGTCTTCCGATTCTTCACGGACCACACCGTATTTTTCCTGTAGCCGGCCAAGGAATATTTCCCGGTCGCCATCAATCTGATCCAGATCATCATCAGTCAGCTTACCCCATTTTTTCTGGGCCTCACCTTTGATCTGCTTCCACTTTCCCTTAAAGATATCTTCGTTCACCATAGTACATCCTTTCTAATTGATTATGAGTCCTAGTTAGCCGACGAGGACTTATAGTTTTTGATAAGCGCCGCCTTCTTTTCAGTCAGCTGATACTCATAGTCATCTTCAACCCGGATAACTTTCGCGGTATCATAGGGAAGGCTTAATTCTTCCCCGCCCAGACCGAGTATTTTATCCACGCCAACAACAAGCTGGCTTGCCTTGCCGTCCTTGAATGTAATGTCATCAACATCACCCAGGGATTCACCCTTCATATTGACGAGCTTGGCATCAAGAAGCTTCTCCACGCTGTAACCGGAAGCGGGAATCATGCGTATCTTGTCACCGACTGCTTTTTCGTCATAAGTAAACTCGGCAGCGCGTTCAATTGCTTCCTCGGTAATCGGCATAATAACATCGCCGTCTGCATTCATCCGAACCATGCTGTCGTAATCAAACGCGGCAAGCTTACCCGTGCCGAAGAAGTCACCATCTCCGATCACGACCAAGACGGCTTTGCCATCCTTATCCAGAATCACATCTTCGATAACGCCAACCCGCTCTTCATTGGAGTTATAGGCAGGCTCACCAATGATGCCCGATGCCATCGCACGGGGATTGACTTGCACATCCTTGATATCGAGCATGTCGTCATTTTCACCGAAGACGAATTCTTTCATGTCCCTATACGCCTCTTGCGTGGCGTCGACGGTTTTGTCAGCTGTTTTCTCAACCACATTTTTGGTTTTGTCCGCGCCTTCCTTGACTTCCTGCGTCACTTCTTTTGTTGTGCTGTCTTCTGTCTTCACCGTCTCGGCAAAAGCCGGTACGGCGCTCATTAGTGCGATCATAGAGGCCGTTGCTAGAATTTTCGTTTTCATAATTTGCTCCTTCAGTAGTGCCGAAAATAATCTTACACAGGACGAACGAGCGACTTGGGAAAAGGTTCCTGACATTTCGGAACCTTTTAATTGCCCTTGTGTTGGTAAATATGCAGTCATCTACGAACTTCGGGAGAGGAATATTGTGAAACATGCAAAAAGCGGTGATCAGGATGCTCAACAGTCTCGTCAATCGTTGTGAGGATGCACGGGAATTCTATACCAGCGCCGCACGCCAGACAGAAAATGAGGAATTAAGGACGATTTTCCTGAAAATGGCGTCAACGCGAGAAAGTATCATTATAAATTTAAAATCACATGCGCATTCACTTGCCATTGAGCTCAAAAAAGGTGGCACGCTGTCGGGACAGGCATCAAATATATTCAAGCTCCTGAAAGCCAGGGTCGGCAATACTGACCTTACCCTCATCACGGACCTGGAAGCCGCAGAAAACAAGACTCTCGACGATTTTCGAAAAGCACTGAAGCGTAATCCGCCAGAAGCAACCTGGAACATTATCGAGCGGCAGCTTTGTATTCTCACAGAAACCCACATTCACATGGAGGAAATGAAAGAAAATCTGAAAAAAGCTACCTGAATTTCGAGACTTAAGCCATCTGAATCCAAGGATACAAGTCGTGCCAGTTAAGTGATTTGTTTAATTAAACTCCAATTCAAATTGTGCGATTCCTAGAATGAATGACTTTGGCGTATACTGAGGTTTAAAAACGGTTTAGTTCAGTTACATGCCTGTTCAATACGAACCAGCTAATTTTAAAGGTCTTCTTCATGGCGCACTCTATACTGGGTATCCTGGCCGCGCTTTGCCTTCTGGCTAGCTTGATGCCAATTATACCAATAGCACATGGTGTCTTTCGTATTTTTGAATTCTGTCGACTTCAGGTTGCGACAATTTCTGCAGTTACCTTAATACTGACACTTGTAATTTTGCCAATCAGCGGATACTCCGCCGCACTCATCGGAATGGCGTTGGTTTCCGTAGCCATACAGCTTTTTTATATCGCACGTTTTACTCCATTGTGGCGCAAGCAATCCGCCACATACAAGCCGGAACGCCAGAACGCGAAAACCTTCAGTTTGCTTGCCTGCAATGTCAAGCAAAGCAACAAGCATCATTCCAGCATTATCCGTCTGATAGAGTCGCGTGATCCGGACTTAATCGTACTCATGGAAACAGATCAGATCTGGCTCGACGCTCTTAGTTCTGTTCTCGATAGATATGTACATAAAGTCAGTTGCCCACAGGACAACAGCTACGGGATGCACTTGGCATCACAACTGAAAATGTTAAACGGTGATATTAAGTTTCTCCTGAACGAAGAAATTCCGAGTTTTCATTGCAGCTTCGAATTAATGAAAGGCCACGTATTTGACCTGATCTCCGTACATCCGGATCCGCCGGTTCCACATCGTGACACCATTGGTCGTGATGCGGAGATACTGGTCGCGGGGAAGCTGGCGGCAAACAGGCAACGCCCAATGATTGTCACCGGGGACCTGAATGATGTCGCTTGGTCAGAAACAACAAGACGGTTTCTCAGGGTGTCGCGGTTAATGGATCCACGGCAGGGTCGCGGCATGTTTAATACCTTTGATGCGCGATTCCCCTTCCTGAGATGGCCGTTGGACCATATTTTCCATTCGGAAGAATTCGAACTTGTGTCAATCAAGCGCGAACCGTCCGTCGGATCGGATCACTTCCCGATGTTTTATGAATTTGCCCTGGTTTATGAAAATGGGAACTCGCTGCCAGATCAGCCCACCAGTGAAGATTTAGAGGAGGCAAATTCCTTAATCGATACTGAAAGGAATCGGGATCGAAAACCTGTCGGTGAAAACTGGGAAGATTGATTATTTTATTTCTCTTCCGGGACGCTCGCTTCTGCAATACGTTTTGCAACTTCTATGTCATTAGACATTCCGCTTGCCACGATTGTTCCATGGTAAACAACTGCCCACTTCCAGGAATCCATCGGCTGATCACATTCCCAGTCCAGCTTCTGCTTCTCTACCATCAATGTATAGTCACCGACGTCCGTACATATCTTCTGGGCTTCCCATTGCATTATTCAGCTTCCTCAACAGATTTCATTCGTCACCGGAAATGACAAGCACGCTAAAGGCAATTATGACAGAACCAGCGCTCGAAGAAAAGCATGCCAATCATGAGAAAAGTGCGCCAGGCGGCTAAGTTCACTATGAAACGAATATGTCTGACGATACATTCTTGGGCCCTTACCCTTGTTTACTTGGGTAAAATAAAACCGCCCGAATTGGGCGGTTTTATCAATAAACGTGTTGGGTATCGGAGAAGCGCATTATACGCAACGCTCCGTATCAGGGTTGTTGACTAGTCATCCGCTTTTTCCTGTATGGCTTCACCGGCGTCTTCAATATCCCTGCCGGCCCCTTCCATTGTTTCGCAAGCGGCAAGTGGCAGCGCTAAAACTGCAAAGATCGCCAAAACAACAAATCGGAATTGTTTTAGAATTAAAAACATTTATCTGTCCTTTCAATGGATCCTGATTATCAGCCGTACCAACGCAACTCAGGCTGAAAAGTTCCCTATTTCTTGAGATATTTAGCAGCGGCAAACCCGGCAATTCCAGCCAGAAGCAACGTCGTTTTCGGGTTGCTGTCAATTGACTTTCCGAACTCCTCACCCGCCACCGAAGCCGCAGCCGCCACCATTTGCGAAACTTCGTCTGCTTGCGGTGGTTCTTTAGGCTTTC
>JBBDJF010000066.1:0-23469 GCA_040880045.1 Sneathiella sp. | reverse complement strand
GACGATGGCGGCGATGGACCCCAGCAAATCACCCATGACATGAAGGAGCGCACCCTGCATATTGACATTGTCCCGGTCGCCGCGATGAAGGAGGTAAAACCCGGCGATATTGACAACCAGTCCGCCGACGGCGATCATCAGCATCATCCCGCCGATTACATCTCCCGGGTTGATCAGACGCTCAATAGCTTCGAAAATAATCCAGCCCGCGATAAAAAACAGGGTCAGGCCATTTGTGAAGGCGGCCAGGATCTGAAACCGATGATAACCGTAGCTACGCTTGCTGTCTGCCGGTTTGGAGGCAAGACGAAACGCAAACCAGGCAAGCGCAAGGGCAGCCGTATCAGAGAGCATATGTCCTGAATCGGCGAGCAATGCGAGGGATCCGGAAAATATTCCGCCAAGCGCCTGCAATATCATATAGCCGCCTGTCAGGCACATAACCCAGAAGATACGACGTTCGCTATCCTCTGTTACCTTCGGGGCATGATCGTGTGAGTGAGCGTGCACACCAGTGCTTTCGTTGGAATGGGAGTGAGTCATAAAATTCGTCGTTGCCATACAAATCTGATTTTGAGTAGACATGTTAATCGCGGCTATTGTCCATAAAAAAACTTGAACAATATGATCCAGGTTAGCTTCTCTGTGGTAAATTCGGGGTAGCTTGGGTAACCTGAGCACAATAATAGACATTAGTTGCCGTAATTCGGACAATATTATTGCCTAGCGTCTACCAAGTATTTGCAAATTAGGAGTTGAAACTGTGCGCAAGTCCCTTATTTCAACACAGTAGGCGCAATTCTTATTGTTTGCAGGTTAACAACGTACTATTATTAACCATACTCGGTGTGAAAATCTTTGCACCTATAAGACGGTTGAGGGGAAGAATATGAAAAATATGATGAAATTCGCACTTGTTGGCGCTGCGTCGCTCGTGTTAGCGGCATGCGGTGGTAAGTTGGAACAGGCGGAAAAATTAAGCCCCGGCGGAACCGAATTCCAGCAGGCGCTCTATACGGGGTATATTGACCTCGCAAAAGCTGAATATAACGAAGGCGACTATACCGATTCTGATCGCTTTGCTGAAAAAGCCATGGCTGCAACACGCGGCGAGCAAGTTGACCCGTATCATCCTGAAGAATGGCGCCTTCCTGCGGATCGCGAACCGGTTCTGGTTGGCGCACGTGAACGCCTGATGGCCGCTCTAGGCGCTGGCGCTTCGGAAAAACTTCCGCTCGTAGCTGCACGCGCGCAGACCAGCTTTGATTGCTGGGTACAGGAGCAGGAAGAAGATCGTCAGCCTAAGGATATCGCGGCATGTCGCGATGCTTTCATACTTGCAATTGAAGAGATTGAAACTGCAATGACTCCGGTTGTTGTAGTAAAAGAAAAAGTTGTCGTCATGGAGAAGAAAGAACCCATGATGATGGCTCCGAAGTCCTTCGAAGTGAACTTCGATTTCGATTCCTCCACACCAATGCCCGGTTCGCAGGAAGAAATCAATGCGGCCGCGGAGTATATGAAGGAATTCAAGGATCCGAAAATCACGATCGCCGGTTACACTGATACGGTGGGTAGCGTTGAATATAACGACAAGCTGGGTGAGCGTCGTGCCGAAGCCGTTGCCTTCATGGGCATGGATATGGGCATGGAACCAAAACGGATTATCATGCGCTCCTACGGTAAGAAGGATCTGAAGGTCCAGACTGCCGATGGCGTGAGAAACGCTGCAAACCGCCGCGTTGTCATCACGATCGAAGGCAAGTAAATTCGACAATCCGGAGGGACGGGATGCTTAATTGCACCCCGTCCTTTTTTTATGTCTTTGGGGGTATATCATGACTAAAAAAATTATAAGCCTTGCACTCCTGTCACTATTTACGCTTGGTCTCGCTGCTTGCGATCCTGAAGTGGGAAGTAAGGAATGGTGTGCAGAAATGAAAGAGAAGCCAAAAGGAGATTGGTCCGCCAATGAAGCGGCTGACTATGCCAAGAGTTGCGTACTGACATCAGACTAATGGACTATTGCTGGGGCGGATCAGGATACTGATCCACCCCATTTTTATATGGCGCGAAAAATAGCTCTCTGCTAAACCCGGGAAATGGTCCCGTAGCTCATCAGGATAGAGCGCAAGATTCCTAATCTTGAGGTAACAGGTTCGAGTCCTGTCGGGATCACCATATTCACCTTGGAAGGAAATGGACTGTCGCCAATGACAGCTATCCTATGTTCTTTCTGATAGGCGGCAAGTCAACGAAATCACCGTTTCTCTTTTCTGCATTTGCCGTCATCGCCTCAAATATCTCGTCACGTTGCAGCATGCTGGCGTTCCAGATTGCGATATAATCGAGGCTGTCTTCTATTGAATGATCACGTGAGTAATTCATCATCCGTTTGCACCCCATTATGGCGAGAGGTGCTTTGCTGGCTATTTCTGCCGCCATTTCCATTACAGCTGCAATCATCGCCTCTTGATCTGAGAATACATTATTGAAGAGGCCGGTTGCCCTACCTTCATCTGCGTGCATCCGTCGTCCTGTATAGGCAAGTTCCCGGGCGAGGCCGTCCGCGATTAGTTTTGTAATTCGCGGAAAAGTGCCAACATCAGCGGTCATGCCGATGTTGGTTTCGAAAATCGTGATAAATGCATCCTCAGTCGCAAACCGGATGTCACAGGATGTGATCAGGTCGACGCCCCCGCCGATACAGCCGCCCTGAACGGCGGCCAGGACTGGCAGACGGCAATCCTGCAGGGCGGTGAAGGTTCCCTGCATGTTTTTAACGGCGCCATAAAACTCGGCTCCCGCCTGTATTCGGGCCTCTTTCTTCTTTGCTGGATCGGAAATCTCTGGTTGGGCAAAGGATGTGACATCCAGCCCGGACGAAAAATGTGGTCCCGTCGAGGAAATGACGATTACCCGCGCCTTCGAATTTTCATCAATATCCTGAACAATTTCCGGCAGCTCATTCCAGAAGGCTGGAATCATGCTGTTCCGCTTCTCCGGTCGGTTGAGAATGATATGGGCGATATTATTGTCGATCTGAACGTCAAAGCAGCTGTATGTCACGGCGAGCGGTCCTTTTTAAGGTGAGGATCATTTTTATCTATACTACGGCGATATCCTTATGGTTACAAATTTCTATACATATTTTGACGGGTGAGGGACTTTCGCTAATTCCGGAAAGCGGGCATGATGTGGTGAGCGAATTTACATGTGACTTGAACAAGAAGGCTGCAACTGTCGGGTGGCTGGAGATCGGTGGCTTTGAAGAAATAGGACAGGTGCTGATTGTACGCTAAACGAAGATATGAGCCCGCAAAAGAACAAGAAAAAAGACATCCGGGAGGGAAATATGAGTGTATTACATTATGACTGGCTGGGCCATCACGCAGGGAGGGTGCCAAAGAAAACAGTTTGGGTCGACCTGTATTCCGATCGCCAGTTTACCTATGCCGAGGCGAATGAACGGGCTTTGAGGCTCGCATCACATCTGCAAAAGAACTGCGATATTGAAAAAGGGGATCGGGTTGGCGTTCTGTCTATGAACTCAACCGATATGTTGGAAATACAGGCCGCCTGCGCCAAGATAGGGGCTATCTTTCTTCCCTTGAACTGGCGGCTGACGGTGGCGGAACTAGACTTCATCATTCGCGATGCCGCTCCGAAAATCCTCATCCATGACGCACAGTTCGCCGCAGAAAGTGAAACGCTTAAGGAAAGCGCGGGTGTGCCGTCTTTGCTTGAAACGAGCGGTGGAGGGGGCAACACTGCCTATGAAGCCGCAATCAAGGCGGCAAGCCCTTCTCCAACGCTCGCCACGGTCACTCATGATGACGTCTGGACAATCATGTATACGTCAGGCACGACGGGTTTGCCCAAAGGGGCGATGAACACATATGGTATGGCTTTTTATAATGCCGTCAATCTCGGTGTTCCCACCTGTTTCACGCCGAATGCCAAGACATTGACCATCCTGCCGCTTTTTCACACAGGAGGGTTAAACTGCTATAGCTCGGTGGCGCTTTACTTCGGTGGGACGACCTTGGTTATGCGCGCATTCGATCCCGGAGAATGCCTTCGTATTATAGATGACGCGCAAATCGGCCTCACTCATTTCTTCGGTGTGCCAGCGAATTACCTGTTCATGAGCCAGCATCCTGATTTTGCGACGGCGGATTTTTCCCGTCTCGCCTGTTCGGGGGTTGGTGGTGCGCCGACACCGGTGCCATTGCTTGAAACCTACAAGGCGCGGGGACTGGCATTGCAACAGGGGTACGGCATGACCGAGACGAGCCCGACGGTAACGGTACAGGATGCAGAAATGGCCTTCGGAAAACCCGGTTCCGCCGGTAAGCTGGCAATGAATGCCGAAGCGCGCATTGTAGATGAAAAGGGCGAGGATGTGCCGGAGGGAGAGACCGGAGAGCTTTGGGTAAAGGGACCAAATATCACCCCCGGATACTGGAACCGCCCTGAAGCCAATGCGACAACAATAACCGATGGCTGGCTGCATACGGGCGATGCCTGCCGCATCGATGCAGATGGGCACTACTATGTCGTCGATCGGTGGAAGGATATGTATATTTCAGGCGGGGAAAATGTGTATCCGGCAGAGGTCGAGAGTACCCTGTTCAAAATGCCCGAGATAGCCGATTTGGCCATTATCGGTGTGTCGGATGACCGCTGGGATGAAGTCGGCTGCGCAGTCGTCGTTGTTGCGCCAGGCAAGACGCTTACTGCGGATGACGTAATCCTGTTTTGCCAGGACAAGCTCGCGCGATATAAAATCCCGAAGCATGTGATTTTTATGGAGGAATTGCCCCGCAATGCGACAGGGAAAGTCCTGAAACGGGTGCTGAAGGACGAGATTGGCGATCTTCGCAAGTCCGCCTGAATTATTTTGGGAGAAATTAATGTCTTCGGGCTGTCGTAACTTACAGACAGCCCGAAGCGCTTCTAAGAAATGCGCTAAGCGCCTTCTTTTCCGACAATCGTGATTGAGCAGACATTCTGATGGGGGAACCCGCCAAGGTTATGAGTCATGCCGAAGACAGGCTCCTCCTCGCGCTGGCGCTCACCGGCACGGCCCTGCATCTGCAGATACATCTCGTAGATCATACGAAGACCCGATGCGCCGATGGGGTGGCCGAAGCACTTCAGGCCGCCATCAATCTGACAGGGGATTTTGCCGTCTGCGTCATAGAAGCCGTCCATCACGTCCTTGACCGCTGTGCCTTCCTCAGAGATGAAAAGATCCTCCATCGTTACCAGCTCGGTTATGGAGAAGCAGTCATGTACCTCGAACATGCTGATCTGGTTGCGTGGTTTGGTGATGCCAGCTTCCTTGTAGGCCCGGTTCGCAGCGGCCCGGGTGGTGACGAAATAACTTCCGTCCCAGGAATTGTGCTGCGCTTCGGTTCCGTTAGAGGCGGAAAGCTGGAGTGCTTTGACAGTGATCAGGTCCGTCTTGCCGAGTGACTTCGCGATCTCCGGCGTTGTAACGATGGCGCAGGCAGACCCGTCACTCACGCCGCAGCAATCGAAGAGACCGAGTGGTTCCGCGATCATTGGGGCATTCATGACCTTTTCTTCATTGATCTTGTTGCGAAGATGTGCCTTCGGGTTCCGCGATCCATTTTCATGGCTCTTGACCGAGATATGGGCCATAGCCCGCTTCATGTCCTCTTTGCTGACACCGTGCTTGGCGGAATAGGCGGAGGCAAGCTGGGCGAAAGATCCGGGCGCAGAAGCATTCGCCCAGAACAGATCGTTGACTGAGCCGCGATTGCGTTGCGGCAAACCGCCATAGCCGGTGTCTTTCAGCTTCTCGACGCCGAGAGCCAGGGCAATATCACAGGCGCCGGAGGCAACGGCATAGACGGCGCCCCGGAAGGCTTCTGATCCGCTGGCGCAATAGTTTTCAACGCGGGTAACCGGAATATTGGGTAGCCGCAACGCCATGGAAAGCGGAACCGCCGATTTGCCAACATGTTCTTCCTCGATCGCGGTGCCGAACCAGGCTGCCTCGATCTGGCTTTTCTCAATGCCAGCATCCTCAAGAGCTTCAACATAGGCCTCGATCATCAGATCTTCCGCATTGTCGTTCCAGCGTTCGCCAAACTTTGAGCAACCCATGCCCAAAATAGCAACTTTATCTCTAATTCCTGAAGCCATTATTATTCTCCTTTTGTTGAAGCATCCGCGGGGGCCGCTTTCCAGAAATAGCGCCTGAAGCCGCGCTTGTTGTCATAGTCCTTGATCCGGAACATCATCCGCATGGGCATGCCCACCTTGATGTCGGTCTCCGGAGAAACGTCCGTAAAGTCACTCATCAGGCGGCCCCCTTCTTCAAACTGGATCATGCCGTAATAGGCGGGCGGATCGGGAGAGTATGTCAGCCTGTCCGCTGTGTAGGAATTCACCCGGGAAACCCGCTCGGCGAAAGGATAATCCTCCTGTGTACCGATGGCGCCGCAGTTTTCGTTGACGCACATATTGGATTTTGGAAACTGTGCTGTCCCGCACTGGGAGCATTTGCCGCCCACCATTCCCTGGATGGTGCCTTTGTTTCTATATAGGGTTGTCAATCCGGTTTTCTTGTCTGTTTCTGCCCGAATGCCTCGCTCCATATTGATGAGGTCATGGAACGCAAGGAACTTGTTATAGTTTGTTTCCGCATAACGGCGCGCAAGATAGCCGGAAACGCCCTTGCGTGGGGTGAGTGATTTGATCTCGTCAGTGATTTCAAACAACATTGCGTCACTTCCCTGACCGAAACTGGCGACCAGGACCTTGTCGCCGGGGTTGCCATTCTCAATCGCATGGGCCAGCATGACCATGGAATGTGCCGTGCCGGTTTCACCGCAATTTGCCTGAAGATTATCTGCTACCGCACTTTCCTGCAGGCCGATTTTCTTGGCAAGTGCGCCGCTGACGCCGCGTGCCGCAACAGGGAAGCAGAAAGTTGTAATTTCTTCCGGTTTCACGCCCGTTTCTGAAAGCAGGGCCGATATTGCGGCTGGTACGATCTTGAGATATCCCTCATCCCGAACCCAGCGTTCTTCCCAGTTATAGTCATATGCTTCGCCCTCACCCCGGAAATGGTCGACGAAATCGACAGTTTCCGTATGGCTGCCAAGCAGACGGGCGATGACCTTGCCCTGACCGACGAGAAATGCTGCGGCACCGTCGCCGGAAGTCATTTCCAGTGGGCTTGCGGCGCGAGTAAGACGCTTTTCTGATGTGGTAAATAGAATGGGCCCACTGCCACCCTTGGCAACCTGTAGTGCCACGGATAAACCGGCGCTTCCTGCTCTTTGGGACGAAGTGAAATCCAGTGTTTGCAGACTGCTGCTCAAGTTAAGCGCATCGGCAACGATACCGGCATTCTGTCGATCCATGAAGGGAAAGCTGGTGGAGGCCATATAGACGGCGGAGATTTGATCGCGGTCGAAATCCGTGAGGCAATCGCGGGCGGCTTCCACCGCCATGGTGACGCTGTCCTCATCCCAGTTCGCCATGGCACGCTCTCCTTTCGCAAGACCTTTCAGTCCGGGCGCGAACCAGCTATGGGCTTTGGCAATCTCACTTCGCTGCAATCGGCTTTGCGGGATATATCCCCCATAGGCCAATATTCCTACTTCCATTTGGACAGGCTCCTTTTTATTATTTCTTATGTGTCACATTACTATTACAGGAACGGATACGCCTAATTCCCGACTGCCATTTCCAGCAATAAAGACCAGTGTAAATCGACTGTCCTGTGAATGCCAGAGAATTCAATCGCGCATTTCCGCAGGGTGTCTTTTTTACTTAACGCAGCGGACGCACCTATGCTATCAACAAAAGAAAAAAATAAAATCGGGAGTCACTGATGGCCACCTTCACGTCCAAGATAGCGCCTTCCTCCGAAAGCTATGCGAAAAACCGTCAGGACATGCTGCTTCTTGTCGATCAACATTACAAATTGAAGGATCGCGCCAAGCAGCTTTCAGAGCGCCGCCGCGACCGGTTTGAAGAGCGGGGACAATTGACGCCGCGTGAACGGCTGGTCCGGCTGCTGGATCCGGGAATGCCATTTCTGGAACTGTTTGGCCTTGCCAATTATATGGTCGATACGGATGACCGGGACAAAAGCATTCCAGGGGCCAGCTCCCTGACCGGAATCGGATTTATCAATGGCATTCGCTGCATGATCTGCGCAAGTGACAGCGGCATTAATGCCGGGGCGATGACCCAGAAATCGGGGGAAAAGCTCCGCTATTGCCAGGATATGGCAATCGACAAGAAACTACCATTCGTTCACCTTGTCGAAAGTGCCGGGGCAAACCTGCTGAAATATCAGGTTGAATCCTGGGCATGGGGCGGCGGCGGATTTCAGCGACTTGCGAAGTTGAGTGCAGCCGGTATCCCGACGTTTGTCGTGCTGCATGGACCCTCAACGGCGGGCGGGGCATATTTCCCTGGAATGAGCGACTACGTCATCGGTATCAAGGGACGGGGACGGGCCTCATTGGGCGGCGCCGCGCTGGTTCGTGCTGCAACAGGAGAAATTTCGGATGAGGAGGAACTCGCCGGGTCCGAGATGCATGCGACAACAACAGGCCTTGTGGAGTATCTGGCAGAGGACGATGCCCATGGCCTTCTGATCGCGCGAGACATTATCGGTCGGCTCGGCTGGAACGACAAATGCCCACGCCCGGAGATTAAAGCCTTCAAGGAGCCAGTTTACGATCCGGAGGAAATTGCCGGGACGGTGCCGGTGGACTATCGCAAGCCTTATGATGTCCGCGAAGTCGTTGCCCGCCTCGTAGACGGTTCCGATTTCGAGGAGTTCAAGCCGCGTTACGGTTCGACCCTTGTCTGCCTTCAGGCGAATATTTTTGGCCAGGCATGCGGTATCGTTGGTAACAACGGCCCGATCGATCCGGATGGCGCGGCAAAGGGTGGCCAGTTTTTCCAGCTTTGTGATCAGGCCAATATCCCACTTGTTTTCCTCAACAATATCACCGGCTATATGGTCGGCAAGGAGTATGAGCAAAAGGGCATGATCAAGCATGGATCAAAAATGATTCAGGCCGTTTCCAATGTCCGGGTACCGAAGATAACGCTTTATATCGGCGCCAGCTTCGGGGCCGGTAACTACGGAATGGCGGGCCTTGCGTATGAACCGGATTTCCTGTTTGCCTGGCCCAATGCCATGACAGGCGTTATGGGCGGAGAGCAGGCCGCAACAACGATGGACCAGGTGGCCCGCAGTGGCGCCGAACGCAAAGGCGTGCCTGTCGATGAAGAGGCGCTGGCCGTTCAGAAGAAACGGTTGATCGATCATTTCGATAGTCAGGCGGATGCTTTCTATACTTCTGGTCGGCTGCTCGATCACGGCGTGATCGATCCGCGCGATAGCCGCAAGGTAATTGGTTTTGCCCTGCAAACCTGTTGGGAGGCCCGCAATCGCACCTTGCAGCCAAACAGCTTCGGCGTTGGGCGACTTTAACTGTGGTGATCCAGACAAGAATAAAAGCAATAAACAGATGGGCCCGGTTATCATGAGAAAATTCAATAGCATACTTGTTGCCAATCGGGGCGAAATTGCCGTCAGGATCATGAAAACCGCCAAGAGTCTCGGCTATCGGACCATCGCCGTATATTCCGAGGCGGATGTCGGCGCGCTGCACGTTCGAACTGCGGACGAGGCTGTTCTGATCGGTCCCGCGCCAGTGCAGCAATCCTATCTTGATAGCGCCAGGATTTTGGCGGCAGCGAAAGAGACCGGTGCGGAGGCAATTCATCCGGGCTATGGCTTCCTCTCGGAAAATGCGGAGTTTGCCCGCGCCTGTGAAGCGGCGGGCATTATCTTCATCGGGCCCACAGCGGAAGCGATTGATCTGATGGGAAACAAGGCAGCGGCAAAAAGACGGATGATCGCCGCGAACGTGCCTTGCGTTCCGGGGTACGAGGACCCGGACCAGTCCGACGACGTTCTTGCCGCGGCTGCCCGGGACATTGGATTTCCGGTAATGGTGAAAGCTGCGGCGGGCGGCGGTGGTCGCGGAATGCGCCTTGTTCATGAAGAGAAAAACCTCATCCCGGCGCTGGAATCGGCGCGATCCGAGGCGCTTAATGCCTTCGGGTCGGACGAATTGATTCTGGAAAAGGCAATTATCGAGCCAAGGCATGTCGAGGTTCAGATATTTGCCGATACGCATGGAAATGTCATCCATCTGGGGGAGCGTGATTGTTCCGTCCAGCGCCGTCATCAAAAGGTGGTCGAGGAAGCCCCCTGTCCAGTGATGACGCCGGAGCTTCGGCAAAAAATGGGCGCCGCCGCGGTGGAGGCGGCGCGTAACATTAAGTATCGTGGCGCAGGCACTGTCGAATTCCTTCTTGATGCGTCCAACAAATTCTATTTTCTGGAGATGAATACCCGTCTGCAGGTGGAGCATCCGGTGACGGAACTGGTGACGGGACTTGATCTGGTATCGTTGCAGATACAAGTGGCAGAAGGGGCGCCGCTCGGCCTTGAGCAGTCAGATATAAGTCTTCGCGGCCACGCCATTGAGGTGCGTCTCTATGCCGAAGACACGACGCAGGATTTCCTTCCCTGTACGGGCCGGATTGAGGCGTGGGAACCCGCGACTGGTGACGGTATCCGCTTTGATAGCGGGATTGACGTCGGGCAGGAAATCTCTCCCTTCTATGATCCTATGATAGCCAAGGTTATTGCCTATGGTGAAAGCCGGGAAATGGCGAGGCATCGGTTGATTGAGGCGTTGAAAGGCAGTGTGATATTCGGCCTGACAACGAACCGCAGCTTTCTGATCGATGTCCTTGCCGAAAAAAAATTCGCCAAAGGGGAAGCCACAACAGCCTTCATTGGCGACCTGTTTGACGAGGATCGGTTGACCGCAAAATCGCCCGACACTACAGAGATGGCTATGGCGGCTGTATTGCTTTACCAGGTCGAGCGGGACCGGGCGCGAGCCGCTGCGATATTTACGAGCGATCAGTTGATGGACTGGTCGAGTGGCGGTGTTCTTCTGACCCGTTATGTATTCGAAGCGGGCGAGGCCAGGAATGACGTGACCGTCTCACCCCACCGTGACGGTAGCTATCACGTTATGGTCGATGACAAGCCTTTAAAGGTTGAGGTTATGGGCCGGGGCGAGAACCGCGCGCAACTGACAGTGGACGGAAAGCGCAAGCGGCTTCATTACAATACACCTGCGAATAGCGTGGTGGAATTGACCGATGATGGCCGCACCCTTCGTTTCGTGAACACCATAGCCTTTCCATTGTCGGCGGCGGGGGCGGTTGGAAGCGGTCATGTGGTTGCGCCGATGCATGGTACATTGCTTGATGTTTTCGTCAAAGCCGGGGATACAGTAGAAGTCGGGACGCGCCTTGCGGTGTTGGAAGCGATGAAAATGCAGCATGATATCCTTGCAGAAGTTGCCGGCGTGGTGGAGGAAGTAATTGCGTCAGCGGCAAGCCAGGTCTCGGTCGGTGATTTGCTGTTCGAGATCGAAGCCGCCGAAACCGGTGAATAAAACCATTACCTAAAAGGAGAGGGAGCCGATGTTAAAGGAAGCCTATGATTTCAGGGACGTGAGTGAAGCGCTCCATGAGCTTATTGAGCCTCTCGGTGAAGCGGATTATGGCCGGGTTACGTTGTTTCGCGACTGGACCATTAATGATGTTATGCAGCATCTGCATTTCTTTAACTACGTCGCTGATTTGACGCTTTCGGATGAAGCGGAATTCAAGCGGGTTTATGGGGAACTAAAAATCATTCAGGAGAAATCCGGTTCTCTGGTTGCCGCAACGGATGAGATGCTGGAAGGACTGAAGGGTATCGCGCTCCGGGATGCCTGGCGTGAGTATTATCTTGAAATGGCGGATCGCTTTTACGTGGCGGATCCGAAGCAGCGCCTCCAATGGGTCGGTCCCAGCATGAGTGCCCGTTCAAGTATTTCTGCGCGGCTGATGGAAACCTGGTCTCATGCGCAGGAAATTTATGACTTGCTGGGTGTTGAACGTGTTGAAAAGGATCATATAAAAAGCATTGCTGTCATGGGGATGAATACCTTCGGCTGGACCTTTAAGAACCGGGAGGAAGAAATTCCCGAAGCAGTTCCTCATGTCCGGCTGACGGCGCCATCGGGTGACATCTGGGAATGGAATGCGGAAAATACTGATGATAAAATAGAAGGGAAGGCCGCCGAATTCTGCCAGGTTGTGACGCAGACACGCAATATCGCCGATACGAATCTGAAAGTTGAGGGGGGTATTGCAACGCGCTGGATGTCCGTCGCGCAGTGTTTTGCAGGGCCAGCCCGCAATCCACCTGCACCCGGTACCCGTCACGCCTGATAGGACAATGAGCTGCGAGGAAGATGATATGACAGAACATAAAAAATACCCGATCCTCTTCTCCCCGCTCAATCTTGGTTTTACCAAAATCAAGAACCGCGCTCTCATGGGGTCCATGCACACCGGACTTGAGGAAATCGAAAACGGTTTTGAACGAATGGCCGCCTATTTCGCGGAGCGCGCGCGCGGCGGTGTCGGGATGATCATTACCGGTGGTATTTCACCAAATGCGGAAGGTGGTATGGGGGCAAAACTGTCCAATGCCCAAGAGGTGGAACAACATCGGCTTGTCACGAATGCGGTTCACGAGGCGGACCCGGATACAAAGATCTGCATGCAGATTCTCCACATGGGTCCGCTTGCCCGAAACGACAGCCCCGTTGCACCGTCAGCTATCCGATCGCGTATCGCCAGCAAGACCCCGAGAGAGCTAGACGAAGCCGGGATAGAAAAGCAGATCGCGGATATGGTGAACTGTGCCGTTTGCGCTCAAGAAGCGGGCTATGACGGTGTGGAAATGATTGGCTCTGCAGGATATCTTCTCAGTACCTTTCTCGTCGAGAAAACGAACCAGCGGACTGATAAGTGGGGCGGCTCCTATGAAAACCGGATGCGGTTTCCCGTTGAGGTAATGCGACGTATACGGGAGGCTGTCGGGCCGAACTTTATCCTGATATTCCGGATTGCCGCGATGGATATGTTGCAGGGTGGCATGTCGCGTGATGAGATTATCCAGCTTGCCAGGAAAATCGAGAAGGTTGGCGTCAATATCATCAGTACGCATTTTACATGGCATGAGGCCGCAGTGCCGACAATTGCCACCATGGTACCGCGCGCCGCATTTACCGGAGTGACAGGACGGCTCCGCAAGGAACTGAGCATCCCGATGATAACAAGTAACCGTATCAATATGCCGGATGTCGCAGAGGAAGTGCTGGCAAGGGGCGACGCGGATATTGTTTCCATGGCACGACCAATGCTTGCAGATGCGGAACTCGTCAACAAGGCATTTGAAGGCCGGGAGGACGAGATTAACACCTGTATTGCCTGCAATCAGGCTTGCCTCGATCATACATTCAATGGAATGGAGGTGAGCTGCCTCGTGAACCCGCGCGCCTGCCATGAAACAATACTGAATTACGAACCGACGGAAGAGCCTAAAAAGATTGCGGTGATCGGCGCAGGACCGGCAGGGCTCGCCTACGCGGAAGTCGCGGCGCAGCGCGGGCATAAAGTCACATTATATGATGCGGCGACTGAAATCGGTGGGCAGTTTAACCTGGCAAAACGTATCCCCGGCAAAGAGGAGTTTTATGAGACCATTCGCTACTTTAACCGAATGATTGAGATACGGGGGATAGAACTGCGCCTCAACACGAAAGTGACAGCGGAACTTCTCGAACGGTCAGGCTACGACAAGGTTGTTGTCGCAACCGGTATTTCGCCGCGCGTCCCGGATATCGAGGGGGTCACCCATCCCAAGGTCGTCAGCTATATCGACGTCATAACCGGTGCGAAACCTGTCGGAAAGACGGTAGCCATCATGGGGGCAGGCGGTATAGGTTTCGATGTTGCCGAGAATTTAATGCACGCCGGAAAATCTGCGGCCCTTGATGTCGATATATTTGCCCGGGAATGGGGCATTGATTTTGAAAATCATCCACGCGGCGGTGTCACGGGCGTTGAGCCTGTCGTGGAGAAGGCGGACCGGGAAGTGACGTTATTGCAGCGGAAAACCAGTCCGGTCGGGCGCGGCCTTGGTAAGACGACGGGCTGGACTCACCGTATTGCGCTTGCCCGTCGCGGTGTAAAGATGATCAATGGCGTTGAGTATCTGAAAATTGACGATGAAGGGCTGCATCTTCGGATCAATGACCAATATGAAATCATGGACGTCGATACGATTATCGTCTGCGCGGGCCAGCTTCCCCTGCGCAGCCTCTATGATGAGTTAATCGAGAAGGGCGTCGATGCCGAACTGGTAGGAGGGGCATTTGAGGCAATGGAGCTCGATGCGAAACGCGCCATCAATCAGGCGAGTTATCTCGCCGCTGCGGTTTAGTTGCGCAGCGAAATTACATTCCCTATCGAACGCGAAGACTGTCTACCATCAATGGTCTTGCCTATTCCGGTGAAATACCCATTAGTTTGGTAATGACCTTCAGCATGACTTCGTCGGCACCACCGCCAATTGACGTCAATCGGAAATCACGGAATTTGCGGGAAATGGAGGATTCCCACATATATCCTTGTCCGCCCCAATATTGCAGGCAGCTATCCATGACCTCGCGCTGCAACCGGCCGACTTTCAGCTTCGCCATCGACGCGAGCTTGGTTACATCCTCCCCGCTGACATACCGTTCAACGGCATAATAGGTAAGCGCGCGAAGCGCCTCGACTTCAGTTTGTAGTTCTGCCAGGCGGTAATTGACGACCTGATTATCGAGAATGGATTTTCCGAATGCCTTGCGTTCTCGGGTATATTCGATCGTCTCGTTGATCGCCTCTTCCATAACACGGGGTCCACGCGCGGCGGCGAAAAGACGCTCTTCCTGAAACTGCTGCATCTGATAGATAAAGCCCCGGCCTTCTTCGCCGATGCGGTTTCTCTGGGGGACACGCACGTCATCAAAGAAAAGCTGCGCCGTGTCTGATGACATCATGCCGATTTTACGGAGCTTGTGCTTGGTGATGCCGGGGCTGTCCATTGGCACAATAATCAGTGTCTTGTTTTTGTGAGCCGGCCCGTCCCCCGTATTGGCGAGAAGGCAAATCCAGTCGGCCTGAAGTCCGTTGGTGATGTACATCTTCGAACCATTAATCACATAATCATCACCGTCTTTTCTTGCCGTTGTCTTCAGGCTGGCGACATCGGACCCCGCGGCTGCTTCGGTTACGCCAACGCAGCCAACCGTTTCCCCGGCGATGGCAGGTACCAGATAATTTCGGCGAAGTTCGTCTGATCCATAACGGGCGAGGGCCGGCGTCGACATGTTGGTTTGTACACCGATAGCCATTGCAACGCCGCCGCATGCAATATACCCCAGTGCCTCGGAAGAGACGGCTTCGTATGAATAGTCAAGGCCGCTTCCGCCGAATTCAGCCGGTTTGCTGATCCCGAGAAATCCCATGTCGCCCATTTTCTTTAATAGTTCATGGGCAGGAAATTGCTCCGCTTCTTCCCATTCATCGACGAACGGGTTGATTTCCGCCTCGATAAATTTCTTCAGACTTTCCGTAAGTTCCCGGTGCTCCTGGGTGAATTGCATGGGTTTATCACCTTTTTATTCCGCAGAATATTAATTTTTAGTCGCGGTCCCTATGGGGATTGTGTTTTTTGTATTTTGACACTAACAATCATGAATGAATGTTTCAAACTGTAATTAATGCGGTTGCAAAGGATGTGCTTTCGCTGCTTCGTGTCGGGGGGCTTTTTTGACTGAAGCGAATATGGATAGGACCGGAGGACGACGCAGTCAGGAAGAGCGTCGGGCTGAGACTCAGGCGCGCCTGGTTGAGGCGACGATCAAGCTGCTTCATGGAAAAGGGGCAAGTCAACTCACCATGGAGGACGTGGCGCGGGAGGCCGGATTGACGCGCGGTGCTATTCAATATCATTTCGACAGTCCAAAATCGCTTTTGGTTGCGAGTATATTTGAAATTGCGGAGAGGCTCAGCCATCATCTGGATGCGGAAGCGCTCCTGCGTCTGCCGCTGGATGAGCGGATAGACTGTATCGTTGGTAACTATTGGCAGGGCTTCGGCGGCGTTAATTATACCGCCTTTATTGAAATTGCGGTGCGCGGCCGTCAGGATCCGGAGTTTGGATCTGCTATATCAAGCACGTTGGCGGAGCTGGAGAAAAAAAGAGCTATTGTCTGGCAGGCGGTTTTTGCCGATAGTGGGCGCAACAGGGATGAAATTCAATCTTGGCGTCGTATGTTGTTGATTACACTGCGGGGCCTGGCGCTGACAAAAATGATTTCGGGAGATCGGGAAAAAGTTTCGCTGCAAATCGATCAGTTTAAGGATATGCTTAAAAGATACCTGACCGGATAACTTCGGGCAGGCGATGCAAAAATAAGAAAGAATAAGATGCATAAACTACCGGATTGTGAGTTTTTGAAGCTCGAAGTTACAGGCCCTCGCCTTAACTTGACGTTCAATCGTCCCGATCAGCGAAATGCCATCAATAGTCAAATGGGCGCGGAATTCGCGGCTGTCGTTGACTGGCTGGAAAAGACGCCGGATGTCCGGGTTGTTGTACTGCGCGGTGCAGGCGGTCATTTCTGTGCAGGTGGCGATATCAAGGAACGCCGTAACATGGCCGAGGATGCTGTCACGGCGGGCAGCGATCTGATTATGGAGCGTAACCAGTCGGCGGGACTGGCGTTCCTGAAATTTGAGAACCTTCCGCAGACGACCATTGCGGTTGTTGAAGGGTCGGCTTTTGGCGGAGGTATGGGCTATGCCTGTCTTGCCGATATCACGATCGTTGCAGAAGGTGCGCGTATGGGGATGCCGGAAACGACACTTGGTGTGGCGCCGGCCCAGATTGCCCCCTATGTGGTCAAGCGCGTTGGCCTCACGCGCGCACGCCAGCTTGCTCTCACCGCAGAACGGTTTGATGGAGCGAAGGCCTTTGAATATGGCATCGCCCAATATCTGTCTGCGGACAATGAGATTGATGGGATGCTGGAGGAAGTGGTTGCGCGGGTGCTTCGTTGCGGTCCGATGGCGAATGCGGCGACCAAGGCGATCATGTTGAAGGTGGGATCGCTTGCTGACGAAGATATGATCCGCTTCTCCGCCGAAAAATTCTCAGAGCTTAATCGTGGCGCGGAAGGGAAGGAAGGGCAATCGGCCTTTGCTGAAAAGCGAAATCCTGCCTGGCAACTGACCGACGTCCGCGCGAAAGGATGAGTGCTATGACACAGGCGAAAACCATCCGGATTGGCGGGGCATCAGGTTATTGGGGAGATTCTCAGGAAGCGCCGAAACAGCTTGTGATGAAAGGCGACCTTGACTATCTGGTGTTCGTTTATCTTGCGGAAGTCACGATGTCCATTCTGGTTCGGGCGAAAGAGAAATCGCCGGATCTGGGCTACGCACGGGACTTTGTTGATCTGGTGATGAAGCCGCTCCTGCATGAAATAAAGTCTCGTGGGATCAAGGTTGTCGCCAATGCTGGCGGCGTCAATGTGTCGGCTTGTGCTGCCGCTCTGGCGAAGGTTGCTGACGAGGCGGGTGTTGATCTTAAAATCGGTACTGTCGATGGCGATAATCTTGCGGACGAGATCGAGACCTTGCGGAGCGAGGGCATCAGGGAGATGTTCTCGGGCGCAGCCATGCCGGATGGAATGATCAGTGCAAATGCCTATCTTGGTGCCTTTCCCATTGCCGCCGCGCTGGACAATGGTGCGGATATTGTCATTACCGGTCGCTGTGTTGACAGTGCCGTAACTCTAGGGCCATTGATCCATGAATTCGGCTGGACCGTTGATGACTATGACCGACTGGCCGCAGGATCGCTGGCCGGACATATACTGGAATGTGGCGCACAGGCTACAGGCGGCAATTTCACGGACTGGCAGGATGTTGTCGGGGGTTGGGACGATATGGGGTATCCCATCGCGGTGTGCCGCGAAGATGGAACTTTCGCCATTACAAAACCCGATGGGACCGGCGGTCTTGTCTCCCGCCTGACGGTTGGGGAACAGATCCTTTACGAGATTGGCGATCCTGCGGCCTATATCATGCCGGATGTAGTTTGTGATTTTTCCGCTGTTACCCTGACGGAAATGAAAAAGGACTGGCTGGAAGTCGCAAATGCTAAAGGGCGGGCGCCGACGCCCAGCTACAAAGTCTCCGGCACATACAAAGACGGCTTTCGCGCAACCGCGTCGACGGTGATTACAGGATTTGATGCTGTGGACAAAGGGCGCGCCTTTGCGGACGCCCTGCTCAAACGGACTCGACGGCAGTTTATGGAGCGTAATCTTGGCGATTATCGCGATACAGCCGTCCATATCATCGGATCGCAGACCCTTTGGGGAAATAATGCGGAGGCCGCCGCCGCCGCCTCAAGAGAAATTGTAACCCAGATAGACGTGCGACACGATGAGCGTTCGGCAATTGATCTTTTCTCCAAGGAAACGACGGGTGTTGGCCTGTCCATGACGACCGGTCGTTGTTCCGCCGGATCTGCGGGGCGACCAAAGGTTACGCCGGTCGTTGCGCAGTTCGCCTTTCAGATTGACAAGGCGCGGATCGACCCAAAAGTGTTTATCAATAATAAACCGGTTAAATATGATAATCCGGTTCCTGCGAATTTCTCCGATGTGCCAAAACCAGAACACACGCCGCAAGTAAATGTGCCCGAAGGATCATCCGATACAATGGTTGACGTACCGTTGATCAAGCTTGCTGCGGCACGAAGTGGCGACAAGGGAAATAATGCGAATGTCGGGGTTATTGCACGCAAGCCGGACTATTTGCCATGGATCAAGCAAAGCGCGACAGAAGACGCGGTGCGGAACTATTTCGGGCATGTTGTCGAGGGGGAGGTTATGCGGTTTGATCTTCCGGGCATGAATGCCGTGAACTTCCTTCTGACGGACTGCCTTGGCGGAGGGGGGACGTCTACGCTGCATCTTGATAATCTTGCTAAAACCTATGCGCAGCAACTTTTGGCGCTGCCTGTCAAGGTTCCTGCTCAACTGGCCAAAGGGCTTAAATAACGAAATCGAATAACTAGGGATAATAAGGAAATAAAATGACCCATCCACTTGAGCCCATGCTCCGGCCTCAATCTGTTGCTGTTATCGGTGCATCGAACACACCTTCGCGTATTGGCGGTCGACCGATCCATGCCATGAAGGCCGCAGGCTACAAAGGTAAGATCTACCCGGTAAATCCCAATTATGAAACCATTCAGGATCTACCGGCCTATGCCAAAATTCAGGATGTTCCAAGGGATGTAGATTGCGCGATTATCGCGGTGTCTGCGAAAGTGGCTGTTCAGACGTTGCGTGATTGCGCCGACCATGGAGTGAAAAGCGCAGTCATGTTTACTTCCGGCTTTGCCGAGCAGAGCGAAGAAGGCGCCGACGCACAGCGAGAAATTTCTGAAATCGCCCGGACAAGCGGCATGCGAATTGTCGGTCCGAATTGCCTCGGTGTCTTTAACATCAGCGCGGGATGGTACGGGACCTTCAGTAATGCGCCGGGCGTATTACTATTGCCGCCGGGTCCAATCGGTATCGTAAGCCAGAGTGGTGCGTACGGCGCTCATGTCTTCACGGTTTCTCAATTGCGCGGCGTTGGCGCGAACTATTGGGTGACGACAGGCAATGAATCCGATGTCGATGTTGCGGAAGTTATCGAATATTACGCCCAGAATCCGGAAGTTAAAGTTATCCTCGCCTACGCAGAGGGAATGAAGAACGCGGACCGGGTTTGCCGGGCTCTGGAAAAGGCGCGGGATGCCGAGAAGCCTGTAATTTTCATGAAGGTCGGCAAAACCGAAGCAGGTGCAGCTGCCGCAGCGTCGCACACGGCCTCCCTCGCGGGTGCCGATGCCGTTTATGATGCATTATTCAAGCAGTATGGCGTATACCGTGCGGAAACGACTGAAGAATTTGTTGATATCGCCTATGCCTGCCAGTTCGGGAAATATCCAAAAGGACGCAAGATAGATCTGCAAACGATCTCCGGCGGTGTCGGTGTCCAGATGGCAGACGCGTCGGTTAAATACGGGCTGGAGGTGACACCCCTACCAGCTGCTACACAGAAAAAGCTGAAGGAGATTATTCCTTTTGCCGGTGTTACCAACCCGGTGGATTTCACGGCACAGGCGCTGAATGAGCCGAAGCTGATGGAAACCAATATCAGGATGACGATTGAGGAAGCGGATTTCGACAGCCATATCGTTTACTTGGCGGGCGTCCCGGCGTCACCTTTTACCCGCGATGCCTGCCTGCAGATTTTCACCAATATCCGCGAGAAATATCCCGATGAAGTCATGATGATGAGCCTGATCGGCCCGAAAGATGTCGTCTCGCCTTATGAAGAACTTAAAATACCCTGTTTTGAGGATCCGTCGCTTACTGTTAGGGCAATGGCGGCTCTCGTTTATTTCGGGGAGGTTTATGCACGGGGTAGGCCCGATGCACCTCCAAAATTGCCGAGCGGCGCACTTCCGGCACCAACGGAACCGATCGCGGAACATGAAGCGAAAAAGCTTCTTGGCAGCATCGGCATTCCCGTCACCCGCGAAGAACTTGTGCAGTCGGCGGAAGAGGCGGTCAAGGTTTGGCGTGATATTGGGGGCTCGGTTGTGATGAAGATTGCCTCGCCAGACATCCTCCACAAGACGGAGATTGGCGGTGTTCTCTTGAAACTCAACTCTGAGCAAGAGGTATCGGACGGTTATCACACGCTGATCGAGCGCGCCCGCAGCGCAAAACCGGATGCAAAAATTGATGGTGTGATTGTTGCGGAAATGGTTTCGGGCGGAGTGGAAACCGTCATGGGCGTAGTGTGCGATCCGGTATTCGGTCCTGCTGTCATGTTTGGTCTCGGGGGTGTATTCGTCGAGGTATTGAAGGATGTTACCTTCCGCCTTGCGCCCTTTGGGGTGGATGAGGCATATCGGATGATTGATGAGATTCAGGGGCGGGCAATGCTTGATGGCGTACGCGGTGCCCCGCCGTCCGACATAAAAGCCATTGCCGAAGCTCTCTCGAAACTCTCCGTATTTGCGGCTGCGAATGCTGATACGATCGAGACAATTGACGTCAATCCTTTCATTGCCCTGCCGGAAGGGGCGGTGGCAGTTGACGCACTGATCGTTCCAAAGGAAGTTTCGAAATGAGAGCCTATGAAGGATTAAAGATCGTTGATTTTACGCAGGTACTAGCCGGGCCGATCAGCACCCAGATGTTTTCGCTTCTCGGTGCGGATGTCGTTAAGATTGAGGCGCCGATCAAGGGAGATCAGCTTCGCACAACGCTTACAGATGCGGAGATGGTTGCCAAGCGGCTTTCCCCGGCCTTTTTGACGGTTAATCTCGGCAAGAAAAGTCTGGCTATTGACCTCAAATCCGAGAAAGGCCGCGAAATAGCCTATCGGCTGATTGAGGATGCCGATGTGGTTGTGGAAAATTTCCGCCCCGGCGTTGCCAAAAGACTGGGTATTGACTACGAAACCCTGAAACAGAAAAAACCCGAACTGGTTTATTGCTCGATCAGCGGCTATGGGCAGGTAGGACCAAGAAGTGGCGACAAGGCGTATGATTCTGCTATTCAGGCTGCTTCCGGGCTGTTTACCCTGAACGGTCACGAAGAATCTGGCCCGACACGTATCGGTATCATGGTCATTGATATGTTTACCGGGTCCAATGCCGCCTTTGCAATTTCCTCCGCCTTGTATCGGCGCGAAAAGACGGGCAAAGGCCAGTATATTGATGTGGCGATGTACGACAGCGCGCTTCTGATCGCGGCGTCGCAAATGGCGGATTTTATGGTGCGCGGGAATATTCCGCCGCTTATCGGAAATGAATCGCCAACAAGGCAGCCGACAGCCGGCGTCTTCGAGACAAGTGACGGAAATGTTTTGTTGGCCACAATCACACCGGACCAGAATATCGCCATGTTGAAGGCGGCAGGGCTTCTTCATATGCTGGATGATCCACGGTTTGCGACATTTGAAGCCCGGCAGGCAAATCTCAAAGCCGGATTGGAGCTGGTGGGCCAGGCGATGCGGAAAAAGACAACGGCCGAATGGATTGACATCATGAACAAGGCAGGCGTTGTTGTGCAGGCAGTACGAACCCTTGGGGAAGCGACCTCGGACCCGCAGCTTGAACATCGCGGTATTCTGGTGAAGGCGGAAAATGTTCAGGGTTTCGACGAGGCGCTGCGTTTGGTGGGGGCACCCTTCATCGCCAATGAGGATAGCCCGATGCGGGTTGCTTCTCCACCTGGAAAAGTTGGCCAGCATACCGAAGAGATTTTGCGAGGGCTTGGTTATGATGACAGTGAGATTGCGAAAATTCTGGCTTTGAATGAAGAATAACCGGCACCTTGATGTAGTTTATATTTTCTCTGAAAGAGGATTCCCGAATGATAACCATTCATCACCTCAATGACTCCCGTTCCCAGCGTATTTTATGGCTGATGGAAGAGCTTAATCTCGACTATGAGGTGGTGAATTATCAACGGGATGCGACGACACGGCTGGCGCCGCCTGAGTTGAGGGAAATTCATCCGCTGGGTAAATCGCCTGTTATCACGGATGGAGATGTCTCGATCCATGAATCCGGGGCAATTACGGACTATCTTATCCGTACCTACGGAAAGGGAAGGTTCGCACCAAAAATAGGGATAAAGGAATACGAAAAATATGTGGAATGGCTGCACTATGCGGAAGGTTCCGCGATGCTCCCCCTGCTTCTTCGGCTATACACCGGGCGGCTTGGCGATGCGGCCGCGCCGCTGATGCCACGGATTGACAGTGAGACCGAAAATCATTTTTTCTTTATGAATGAAGAGATGACAGGAAGGGAGTTTTTTGTTGGTTCCAGCCTTACCGGCGCGGATATCATGATGTCCTTCCCGCTGGAGGCGGCGCGCGCGAGAGGGATACTTGGCGCCTATCCGGCTCTTTCCGATTTCGTAGCACGAATTCAGCAACGGCCTGCTTATTTGAGGGCTCTTGAAAAAGGCGGGAAATACTCTTATGGTCCGGCAACTTCCTGATACCAACTGAGCTGGAACCGCGTGACAGACGAACAACAAAACCGGGAACCGGTCTTCAATGTGCCGCCTGTGACTGTTTATCTGGTCGCGGCCATATTCGTTGTACATCTACTTCTAACTGTGACGACACCTGAAACTTTCGGGTGGGTTTATGAGAATTTTTCTTTCCGCCCCGCTGTGATTTCCGCCATCCTGGAACAGCCCAGTGCGGGTGGACTGCTTCATATTCTCGTCACGCTGAACAGCCATATGTTCCTTCATCACGATTGGAGCCATATGATCCTTAACGCGGGCATGTTGCAGGCATTCGGTTCCATGGTGGAGCGGCGCTTTG
>JBBDJF010000065.1:0-3677 GCA_040880045.1 Sneathiella sp. | reverse complement strand
CAGCGCGACCTTGCGCATCCCGGCATCCCCTCAGATAAACCGCCTTGGCGGCATGATGTGCGGGCAGGCGATCATGGCGCTGGCCGACACGGCGATGGTGTTCGCCGTCGCCGCCAGCGCGGGCTCCTTTGTCAATATGACGTCAGTGAACATGCAAACCACGTTCCTTCGCCCGATGGAGGGCGCCGAGCTGTTCGCCGACGCCCGGGTGATCAAGTCAGGGCGACGGCTTGTTTACGGGGATGTGATTATGCATGCGGGCAATCCTGAAAAACCAGTTACCCATGTCACAACCAGTGTCATGCTGCTATAGTGGATAACCCGGTTACTTGCGAAAAGATGGCTCCTGCCGGGCGTCATCAATCAGACTTTCGGACAGTTTAGGTGTCGCCAGCCGGAATTTCCGCGACATCGGAGGTTTCCGGCCTTCGAAAATCTCGTCGAGATTGTCATTATCCCCGGCGGACATCCGGATCATGGCTTCCGTCGTCTCGCCAAATTCCTGCCGGGCCGGGCGAAACCCTTGCGCCAGCAGCGAATGAAAGTGCCAGGTATTATAGACAAAAATAAACACCGGCAGGGAAAAGCCCAAAGTCGCGATGTTCATCAGCGACATGCCGACAAACCCCAGCACATGCCCCCGGTACAACGCCGGAAAAGGTCCGAAAAACAGGCAGGTCCAGGAAATGCCCGTATAGGCGGTTGTGCGTCTATGTGTCTGCGGCTCAATCATCGGAATGGCGTATGCCATTGTACCCTCCTGAACTGATTCAAGGCCTCGGCCCAGCCCCACAATATTTCACGGAAATAAAGGGGCCTCGGCGCTCATGCACTCGCCCAAGAGATACCAAGATTTCGTAAACAAAATCTTGCAAACAATAACCAAGTTTAGGCAAGTTTTACGCACACTTACGCTACTGGTAATAATTCACCATAGAATCAGATAGTTAGGATTGAGAGGCGAAATTAAGGCATTTTCGCGATCTATGATGTCAGGAATATGCCGGGGGCGGGGTAAAGCCGCCAAACGCCTCCTCGATCAGCTGACACAGCCGGAGCGCCGTCCGGTCCTCGCCGTAGGCCGCGACGGCCTGCAGCCCCATCGGCAAGCCGGACGGGGTCAGTCCGATGGGCACCACGGTGGACGGCAGATCGACCATGTTCGGATAGCCTGCCCAGAACATCTGGTCCGTACTCGGCTGCTGCTTTCCGTTGATATCGATGAGGCGGTCCTGCCGCTCCCCTGCCTGGTTTTGCGGGAACGCAGGCCCGGCGGCGGCGGGACAGATAAGAATGTCGTAATCGCCGAAAAATGCCTGCCATTTGCGGGCCATCAGGTGGCGCTCGTTATTGATCCGGAGCCAGTCCTTATGCGACATCGTCCCGGCCCGCGCCATCAGGGTGAGATAGCTTTTATCGGCCGGGTCGGCCTCGGCGACGATTTTCCGGAACCGTTCAAGCTGCGCGTCGGTGAGCGCGCCCGAGGTCGCCGCCCGCAGCAGCAGGATGTAGGTTTCATAGGCGGCATCGATGGGAATATCCGGCCGCGCGTTGCGATCCACTGTCGCGCCCGCCGCTTCCAGCTTGTCGGCAATCGCGTTCAGGGCGGCCTGATAGTCGTTATCAACATCGAATCCCTCTGCCGCCGTCATCACCGCAATCTTGAAATCGGCAAGATGCCGATGCCGCGCCGGTTTCAGATCGAGTTTCCAGGCGGCGCTCTGCGGGCTTCCCGCCCCGGCCATGATATCAAGCGCGATTTCAAGATCATAGGCCGAGCGGGCAATCGGGCCCAGCACCGAAATATCGCTGTCGGCGACAATCCCTGGTGGCTTCTGGCCACGGCCCGGAATAACGCCGTAAGTCGGCTTGTGCCCGCAGACGCCGCAATAATGGGCGGGATTGCGGATCGAGGCCCCGATGTCGGAGCCGATCTCGATCCCGGAAAGCCCCGCGGCCATCGCCGCCGCCGCCCCGCCGGAGGAGCCGCCCGGCGTCCGGGTCAGGTCCCAGGGATTGTTCGTCGTGCCGTAAATATCATTGAAGCTCTGCCAGTCCGCCAGCATGAAGGGCACATTGGTCTTGCCGAAAATATTCGCGCCCGCATCCAGCAGACGCTGCACGCTCAGCGCATTTTCTTCCGGAAAATGGTCTTTCCACGCTGGATTTCCCCAGGTCGACGGGCTGCCGACAAGGTTATAGCTCTCCTTGATCGTCATCGGCACGCCATGAAGCGGGCCCAGCCGCTCACCCCGGCTCCGCGCCGCGTCCGTCTCGCGCGCCCGTTTCCGCGCCGTCTTCTCGTCCATCCAGATCACGGCGTTGAGGTCGCCATTATATTTGGCGATCCGGTCCAGATAATGATCGAGCAGTTCTTCTGCGCCGATATCTCCCTTGGCAATCATTGCCGCCTGTTGATGGGCGGAGGCAAAATGTATGGCTGTCATGGCGGGACCTTCCCTGTTGCGGAACCGGTTTTCTCCCGGCTTTTCATTAAAAATTCGTGGGATAATAAGTCTAGAGCGAATTCACCCCCGCGCTCAATCAAAATTTTGGGTCTTGAGCTTGCCGGGGAAAACCCGCTATATGCTCCTGTCGGCAGGGCGAACCCTGCGCCGCTATTGTCTGAGTCCGTCGAAGGATCGCGAAATTATCATGCCCAGCCCCACTTCAAGGCTTCGCCGATCGGTTTTGCTGCTGATCATCTGCAATGCTCTGGCGGCGTTCCTGCTGGTCTCCAACTTCACCGGGCTGTATGACATTCTCTGGTCGGGCCTCGATACCCGGATTTTCCGCAGCCTGAATGCGACCGTGACGCCGGACGGGGCCATGACCCATTTCTGGGCCTGGACCAACAGCAAGACATTTGATCACGGCACCTTCGTCCTGATGCTCCTTATCTGTATCTATCTGGTGCTATCGGCGAAACGCGAAGACCGGATCGAGGTAATGGCGAAACTCGGCGCGATCACCTTCCTCATCCTGCTCGCGCTGCTGATCTCGAAACGGATTATCGGCGAATTTCACCATCCGAGCCCGGGCCTCGCGCTGCGGCCCTATAATGATATCAACGATTTCATCACCGGCTATACGGTGAAAACCTCGAGCGATAACTCCTTTCCCGGCGATCATGCCATGACCAGCGCCTTGTTCGCGGGCGGCATTATCCTGCTGTTCCGGCGCCCTTGGGTCGCGATTTTGAGCGTTCTGCTGATGATATTCGTCAGCGTGCCCCGCCTTGCAGGCGGCGGCCACTGGTTCAC
This sequence comes from Sneathiella sp., assembly GCA_040880045.1. Lineage (GTDB taxonomy): Bacteria > Pseudomonadota > Alphaproteobacteria > Sneathiellales > Sneathiellaceae > Sneathiella. Next base: position 414 of record JBBDJF010000065.1, on the reverse strand, counting down.
CGATGTGATCATCGGCGGCGGCGCAGCCTGCCTCATCCTGCTGCCCTGGCTGAAAGTCAGCCCGCTGGTCGGCTGGATCGAGTGTGTCCTTCAATGGGCCTGGGACAGGGTCCCCGCCTCACTCAAAAGGTAGAGGTTAAAGCTCCGCCAATCTGGCGGCGGCGTCATTCAGCTTGGCGAGTTGGGTTTCTGCGTCTTTGAGTTTGGCTTTTTCGCCCGCGACCACCTCTTCGGGGGCGTTGGTGACGAATTTCTCGTTCCCGAGCTTCTTGTTCAGCCCCGTCATATAGCCCGAAAGCTTGCCGATCTCCTTTTGCAGCCGCGCCTTCTCGGCCTCGATATCCATGGCGCCCGCGAGCGGCAGGACGACCGTCGCGCCCCGGTGGACGAATTGCAGCGCGCCTTTCGGCACCG
>JBBDJF010000064.1:0-24283 GCA_040880045.1 Sneathiella sp. | reverse complement strand
CGGCAACTGCCTCCTGTCCGATGGAAGGATGGATGGCACCAAGCACCAGCTTGTCCCGCTCCGCCGCCAGACAGGCTTGCTCCTCAAAGGCGCGAATACGCTCCATCATCTGAAGCAGCGATCGCCCACGTTCAAAATTATGACCCGCAGATGTCATGTATTATTTTCCTTTTCCAGCGCATTCAGCCGATTGGCAAGCCTCCGCGCTTCTCTTCTTAGACCCGGCAGCAAAAGGTTATCAATGCGCGCCTGATCCATCCTGTCATTAATTGCCCCTACCGCCAGCGCGGCGGCGGGTCGACCGTTGGCAGTTAAGACAGGGACCGCGACGGCACTCATACCGCTGACGACCCCGCCAAGGTTTAGAGCATAACCCTTTGACTGGAAGAGTTTATACTCATTTTCAAGAATTTCTTCCGTGACACCATAGTCAGCCAGCCAGTTCCGATTTACCTGACACATTGCAGCCCTTTTTCCCACCGGGAGTGAGCAAAATAGCGCCAAGGCCCCGGCGCCAACGCCTAAAGGTCTTCTATCACCTTTGTCCAAGGTAAGCGTTCGGATCGGGAAAGCGCCAACTTTCCGGTTCACACAGATTGACGTCGCCCCTTCCGGGATTGAGAGAAATACAGTGTCTTCCGACATTTCTGCCAATCGCGTCATGCCGCGCTCTGCGAGGGCTCCAATGTCGACGCGGTCCGCATTGCGCGCAAGCTCGGCAAGTTTCGAGCCCAGTCGATACACCCTGCTTGCCGGATCCTGAAAAACATAGTTTACATCGCGCAACGATGCCAGCACCCGAAAAGCCGTTGTTTTCGTGAATTTTGATCGTGCGACTATTTCAGTAAGGTCTGCACCGTCAGGCGCCAAGGATAACACATCCAAAACGCGCGCAGCCCGCGCTATTGAGCCTTTTACAGGCGATATACTCGACATATTTCCCTCATGCGTTCCGTTAACCGGAATTCATATTGCCAGTATTTGAAACTTATTGAAGCGGAGAGTCAAGAACTGTAAGGTCGCCAAATGATAAACGAAGCGCTTTTGCTCGACTCTATTACGGACGCGAACGAAGGAATGAAAGGCCGGATTGTAATATCCGGATCTCATGGCGGGATATACCCTGCTACCTTGGCCTCCGCAGCGGAACTTCAGTCCGTTCTGTTCAACGATGCCGGGATCGGGCTGGAGAAAGCTGGTATCTCGGGCGTTTTGGCGTTGGCAAACATTGGTATGGCGGCGGCGGCAGTTGATTGCCGAAGCTGCCTGATTGGATCCGCACAGGATACGCTGGACCGGGGGGTGATCAGTGTTGTGAATTCTGTGGCAGAGAGCTGCGGTGTGGAACCCGGGATGTCCGTTCCGGAGGCGTTGAAGGCACTAGCGCAAGCCCCTCAAACAGAATATCACTTACCTCACATTGAAGAAGCGCGGCACGAAACTGTGCTGGAGAGGAATGGCCTTCCCGTTGTGCTTGTAGATTCAGCCTCACTCGTTACGCCAGAGGATGCAAACAAGATCATTATCACTGGATCTCATGGTGGCCTCATCGGAGGAAATCCCGACCGAGCGCTAAAGGCCCTTGCAATGGTTGCGGTTTTTAACGATGCGGGTGCAGTTACAGATGAAGTTGGGATTTCGCGATTACCGGCACTGAATGATCGCGGCGTCTCTGCCGTCACTGTCTCCCACGAGAGCGCCCGGATCGGCGATGCACAATCTGCGTTCGAAACAGGAATCATTTCAAGCGCCAACGCACGGGCCTGTCATGCAGGCGCAGAAATCGGGATGCTCCTCAAAAGCTGGCTACAAAATCTGCAACCCGTCGCGACCCTAAGCCGTACATAGCTCCGATTGTTCCATATGAGCCTTAAACGCTGGCCGCTAGCGTGAGAGATAAGCCTCAAAATCCTCTGCACACATGGGTTTTGCAAAGTAATACCCTTGCATTCGTTCGAATTTTAGCTCCTGGCACAGGCTTTTCTGGGCTTCCGTTTCAATACCCTCTACCACTGTTTCAATTCGCAGGACTTTCGCCATGGCATTAATTGACTTCAGGAAAATCGCGGTATCATCCTCTTTATTTTTAATGGACTGCACGAAGGATTTATCAATTTTCAAAATTTGAAACGGATACTGTTTCAATTGGGACAAAGAGGAATGCCCGGTTCCAAAATCGTCCAGCGCAAGCTTTATTCCAAAATCCGTGAGCTCCCGCAAAACTTCTTGCGCAACGGCCGGGGATTTGGCCAAAGCAGTTTCGGTCACTTCAAATTCAAGGCGCTCCGGCGGAATATCGTACTCTGCAAGGATAGATTTCACCTTTTCCACAAAGATCTTCTGGCTTAACTGCAACGCTGACAGGTTGACAGTCATTGTGAAGGCGGGATCCAGCTCAAAATTTCTTTTGTACAGATCACTGAGCTCGCAACAGGCGGTTTTCAACACCCATTCTCCAATATCGCTGATTACCCCGATTTCTTCGGCAAGAGGGATAAAATCGGCCGGGCTGATAAGCCCCATTTTCGGATGCGCCCAACGAATAAGCGCTTCTGCCCCTACAGGTTTTTCTGATACGCAATCTACAAGTGGTTGAAAATGCAGCAAGAATTGATTCAGCTCCAATGCGTTGCGCAGGTCGCGCTCCATCTCAATACGTCTCTGGATTTCGTCGTGGACATCCTTGGAGTAATATTGCGCTTGGTTGCGGCCCTTTTCCTTGGCACGGTACATGGCAACGTCAGCACATTTCAGTAGCTGTATCTTGTCGGTTGCACATTCAGGGTAGCTGGCGATACCGATACTTGCCGTCGTAAAGATTTTTACGCCATCGACAATAAATGGCTGTGAAATCGCCTCTAAAACACGCTTTGAGATCAGCCTCAGTAACGCAGTGTCTTCCAGATGATGGATCAGAACGGCGAACTCGTCCCCGCCAAGACGGCAAACCAGATCGCCGCTTCGAACTGGACCCCTCAAGCGTTTCGCAACCTCAATCAGCAAATTATCACCAGCGGCATGGCCCAGCGTATCATTCACATTTTTGAAGTTATCGAGGTCCAGTAGTAAAAGCGCGAGGCCTTCTCCGTATCGCTTGGCCCGGGCAATAGCATATTCGAGTTCCGTCTCAAAAATATGTCGGTTTGCGAGGCCGGTAAGGGAATCTTTTTCGGTCAGGTTGCGTAGCTGCTCCCGGCTAATCCGCAGTTTTTTTTCGATCTTGCTGCGTTCTTTCGCATGCAGAAGGGCGCGTGTCAGCCGGCTTGTTGTAATGTCGCTTTTCAGGATGAAATCCTGCGCTCCCGATTCAATACACTTAATGGCTATTTGCTCGTCATCCTGATTACTGAGCATAACAACAGCAATTTCCTGCTGGCCTGAACTCGTGAACTTTCGCAAAAATTCAAGGTCCGTCATCGCCGGAAACTGATAATCGAGCAGAATTATATCAAACTTCTCTGTCTGTTGATATTTCAGTCCTTCTTCGATCGAACTGGCCTCGGTGATATTCAAAGTACAGCCGGATCGCTCCAACGCACGTGCCGTATTCATGCGATCTACGACGTCATCGTCAATCAAAAGTAAATTCAAGAAAACGGTTCTTTCCAAAGCTATGCCATATACCCTATCGAGCAATACCCTAACCGACTTAATAAGAAGTTACTTTGCGAGAATTAGTGACGGGGTAAAAAGCCCGAAAGTACTACTTTAACGCTAAAATCGCGCTATTACGAGCAGAGCACATTAACGATCCGGTTGTGCCAAGACATATTGAATCGTCATCAATTGACAATGTCTTCCGTCATATGTTTGGGCCCGCGTTTTTCTCCACGATTTTTTGAAAAAGCCCTGACGATAATCATGAAAAAAAGCGGGACGAAGAAAATGGCCAGAACGGTTGCCGCAATCATGCCCCCGATAACACCCGTACCAACCGCGATCCGTGCGCCAGCACCGGCGCCCGTGCTTATCGCAAGCGGGAGAACACCGAGGATAAAAGCCATGGATGTCATGATGATCGGTCTCAACCGTTGTCGCGCGGCTTCGACCGTTGCCGCCATCAATTCCATCCCCTGATCGTGCAAATCCCGTGCGTATTCCACAATCAGGATAGCGTTTTTCGCCGACAAACCAATTGTCGTCAAAATCGCAACCTGAAAATAGATATCGTCGGGCAGCCCCCGCAACAACGCCGCGACAACAGCCCCCAGAACGCCGAGCGGCACGACCATTAATACGGAGAAGGGGATTGACCAGCTTTCGTAAAGCGCGGCAAGGCAAAGGAACACAACAATAACGGACAAGGCATATAACGCTGGTGCCTGCTCGCCTGCCGCCCGCTCTTCATAGGACAGGCCAGTCCATTCAAGACCAACGCCAGCGGGAAGTTTCGAGACCATTTCCTCCATCGCGAGCATGGCTTCTCCCGAGCTTACTCCCGGCGCAGCGGTGCCCTGTATATTCAAAGAGGAAAGACCGTTAAAACGCTCAAGCCGCGGGGACCCGAAACTCCAACGTGTAGACGCAAAAGCCGCAAATGGAACCATTTCGCCTTTGTCATTACGGACATACCAGTTATCCAGATCGTCCGGCATCATGCGAAAACGAGCGTCCGCCTGCATATAAACCTTTTTAACCCGCCCGTTTTCCATAAAATCATTGACGTATGACGGTGCCCAGGCGGCCGTCAGTGTCTGGTTAATATCAGCAATGCCAACCCCTAGCGCACCGGCTTTTTCCTGGTCTATATCGATATCAAACTGTGGCGTATCACTGAGTCCATTCGGCCGGACGCCAGCTACTTTCTGGCTTTGCTGCGCCATTCCCAGCAGTTGGTTTCTGGCTGCAGTCAGGGCATCATGACCTATTCCGCCACGATCTATCAACTGCATATCGAAACCCTCGGCCACACCGAGTTCAAGAATAGCGGGCGGCGCGAAAGCGAACACCATCGCTTCGCGTATCTGTGCGAAAGCCCCATAAGCCCGGCCAATTACCGCTTTTACAGTTTGCTCTGGCTGGGTCCGCTCCGCCCAGTCCTTAAGATTAATAAACGCTATGCCCGTGTTCTGGCCGCTGCCGGCAAAACTGAACCCTGCAACAGTGAAAATCCCTCGCACATTTTCTTTCTCATCTTCCAGAAAATGCTTCTCAAGCTTTTTGAGAACATTAACCGTGCGCTCCTGAGAGGCACCGGCAGGTGTTTGCACCATCGCAAACATAATGCCCTGATCTTCATCCGGAAGGAAGGAACTGGGTAATCTTGTGAAAAGGAGGGCAAGGCCACCAACCAGTACGGCGTACATCAGCAGATAGCGCCATTTTCGGTTGACGACATGGCCGACGCTTCCCTGATAGAATCGGTTAACTGCATCAAACCCACGATTGAACCAGCCAAAAAAACCGCGCTTTGAATGTACTTCTCCATTGGCAGGTTTCAGGATCGTCGCGCAGAGCGCGGGCGTTAATACAATCGCGACAACCACTGACAAGACCATCGCAGAGACAATGGTAATCGAGAATTGGCGATAAATGGCACCGGTTGAGCCAGAGAAAAAGGCCATCGGAATAAACACGGCGGAAAGCACGAGGGCGATACCGACAAGCGCACCAGTAATCTGACCCATGGATTTGCGGGTCGCTTCACGCGGGGACAAGCCATCCTCCGCCATGACCCGCTCCACATTCTCGACAACGACAATCGCATCATCCACAAGGAGGCCTATGGCCAATACCATACCAAACATTGTCAACGTATTGATGGAGTAACCAAAGGCAGCCAGTATCCCGAAAGTTCCCAGGAGTACGATAGGCACCGCGATTGTCGGAATCAGGGTCGCCCTTAAATTCTGCAGGAAAAGGAGCATCACAAGAAAAACAAGCCCGATTGCCTCAAACAGTGTTTTGACGACCTCCTCAATGGAGACACGAACAAATGGCGTGGTGTCGTACGGATAGACGACCTGAACATCTGCTGGGAAAAAGGCCTTCAGTTCCTCAATGCGCTTTACGACCGCTTCCGCCGTCTCCAGAGCATTGGCACCGGTGGCAAGATTAACACCAACACCAACCGCTTCCTGTCCATTATAGCGTGCAACAGTATCATAACTCTCAGCACCAATTTCAATCCGGGCTACATCCCCAAGCCGGACCTGCGAACCATCCGTATTTACACGCAACAGGATGTTGGCGAATTCCTCAGGGGTTTGCAGGCGGCTCTGCGCCGTGATCGTGGCATTGATCTGCTGGCCGGAAACGGAGGGAGTTCCGCCGATCTGTCCCGCCGAAACTTCCGTGTTTTGAACAACAATTGCATTGCGGACCTCCGACACGGTGATACCGTAGCTGATCAGCTTATTCGGATCGAGCCAAATACGCATCGCATGTTGCGCACCGAAAACGGTTACGCTGCCGACGCCGTTAATGCGTGCAATGGGATCCTTCACCGACGTAACAACATAATCCGCCAGATCCGACGCATTTATACTGCCACCATCGGAAACAAATCCAATCACCATCAGGAAGGAACCGCTGGATTTTGACACAACAATGCCCTGTTGCTGCACTTCCGAAGGCAGACGTGACGTCGCGGCTTGCAGTTTGTTCTGGACCTGCACCTGTGCAATATCCGGGTCCGTCTCCGCATTAAAAGTCAAGGTAATGGATGACGCGCCCGTTGAATCACTGGTCGAGGACATGTAGCGCAAATTATCGAGGCCGTTCATTTCCTGCTCGATACTCTGAGTCACCGTATTCTCAACCGTCTGGGCAGAAGCGCCCGGATAAACTGCAGAAATCTGGACCGAGGGCGGTGCAATCGACGGATATTGCTCGATCGGCAATTGCAGGACCGATATGCCTCCCGCAAGCATGATCACCAAGGCGACCACCCAGGCAAAAACCGGGCGATCAATAAAGAATCTAGCCATCTATACTGTCCTTAACCGTTGGTGATTTTGGGTGACGGAGTATCCGCGTCGACGTCTTTGGGCGTGACAGCCATTCCAGGCGCAATTCGCTGCAATCCATCGATAATTACGCGATCCCCCGGATCAATTCCCGCTGTTACAATCCAGTCCTCATTTCGCGATTGCCCGATTGTGACATCCTTCGAGATCACTTTATCGTCGTTACCGACAAGGTAAACGTAGGCCCCTCCATCAGGCCGCCGCATTACAGCGCGTTGGGGCACGAGATAGGCATTATCGATGCTACCCTGATCCACATAACCGCGCACAAACATTCCCGGCAACAGGATCTTGTCCGGATTTGGAAATACCGCACGCAACCGAACCGATCCCGTCGTCTCATTAACGGTTACATCCGAAAATTCCAGCTTTCCGGGAAACGGGTATTCCTGCCCCGTCGCATCAAGCACAAGCCGGACTTCAATATTCGTTTCATCCAATCCCTTCACCCGCCCTGATGCAATTGCATCCTTGATCTGAAGTAGCTTGCCCCCGGCCTGGGTCACATCCACATATATGGGATCGAGTTGTGTGATAGTCGCAAGCGCCTCGGCCTGGCTGGCGGTTACCAAGGCTCCTTCGGAATCGGTCGACGCCCCGATCTGGCCGGACAAAGGCGCAATGACATTTGTATAATCGAGCTCAATACGGGCCCTGGCGACGCCTGCCTGGGCGGACGCGATTGCCGCCTTGCCTTGTGCCTCCGCCGCTACGGCATCATCATAGCTCTGCTCGCTGGCTGTGCGCGATTTACGCAACGCTTCATAACGCGCACGGTTTTTCGTCGCCAGGTCGAGATTTGCACGTGCCCGGGCCAGTTCCGCCAAGGCAGCATCCAGTTCCGCCTGATATTTGCCCTTGTCAATCTGGTAAAGTTGCTGACCTGCCTCTACGTAGGCGCCTTCCGTGAAACTGCGCTTATTGATAATACCATCGACTTGCGGACGGACATCCGCCTTGCGAAATGCAACAGTCCTTCCGGGCATTTCGGCCACCAGGTTGATCGTTGATGGCTGCAATGTCACGAAGCCGACTTCTGTTGCCGGTGCAGCGGAAGGAGCCGTTGCTTCCGTATTTTTGTCTTCGCAAGCAGATACCAATAAGGCGAGAGCAGCAAAACCAAAAAATTTTAAAACTGATTGTATCGACAAGCTATAAATCCTTTAAACCTGACAGACGGCGGTAATGGCACCCGACCTTATTTATCCAATTTCGTGGAAATAATGCACATAAGTAAATATTAGCGACCAAAGCACCTATTCCTATTGGATGTTACTACGAATGAGAAGATTCCGATCAGTGTTTTATATCTTACAAAAGCGACACTCAACCTAAGAAGGGATAGCAAAGCTATTTCCCGCCTATTCCTGACCTGAAATTTTAGAAATTGTGTCCTGCGTCACGTTATATTTAGAAAACGCCAGAAGAATAATTCAAGGCGATGTCGGCACCTCTATTTCTGCGGAACAAATGACATAAAATCAAAATTGACCGTTCATTCGTCAGGAGCGTTGCGACAAACCCTCATTCTGTCGAACGAGCGCAAAACTATAGATCGAGCACTAGGCGCGGAAATGAAATGGCGCCCGCGAGCGACTGAAGTTTTTACCATCATTCCGGATTGTCAATTTTATTGAAACGGAGTAGAGCTTTTTCAGCCGCAACCTCTAAATCGTCAAAAAACCAATAAAAAAAGACCAGAAATTATGAACAGCATCACCGCCCTTAGACCCGTTCTACCCATTCTGATTGCCGCGGCCATCATGCTCAGCCTGAGTTTTGGTTTACGGCAGAGCCTGGGGTTATTCATGCCGTCGCTCACCAGCGACATTGCTGTCACAATTACAGACTTTACTTTCGCAATCGCCATTCAGAACCTTATTTGGGGAATTTTCCAGCCTTTGGCGGGGATGTTTGCGGATCGCTGGGGCTTTCGGCCCATCATGGTGGCAGGCGCCATATCCTATGTTGTCGGAATGTCCCTCCTGGCAAGTGCGAATGGTGTTCTGATGGTCATAATAGGTGCCGGTATATGTGTCGGCATTGCAATGGCCTGTTCCTCTTTTGCCATGACGCTCTCCGTGACTTCGCGGCTCGTACCCGCTTCAATCAGAAGCACTGCACTTGGGGTGGTATCCGCCGCCGGATCAGTTGGCGCAATCATGACCGCGCCATTGGGACAGTTTCTGGAATCTTTTTACGACTGGCGTGTGGGCCTGATCGGCTTCTCCATAATTGCGTTGCTGATAATACCGGCTGCCTGGATAGCAGGGCGGGTCGACAAGGAAGCCCCGCTGGAACTCGCCACCAACAACTCTGACAGGCTATCGGCAAGCGCAGCAATTGCGGTCGCCTTTCGTCATGCCCCTTTTGTAGTAATGGCAATCGCCTATTTCGTATGCGGTATGCAGCTTATTTTTATCACCACCCATCTGCCATCCTATCTTGTTATCTGCGGGATGGACCCGATGCTTGGCGCATCTGCCCTTGGCATTATTGCCGGGTTCAATGTCGTCGGCAGTGTTTTCTTTGGCTGGGCTGGTGGCAGATGGTCGAAGCAGGCCTTGCTCGGCATAATATATATATCACGCTCATTAGTCATCGCCTGCTACTTTATTTTACCGCCGACGCCCACAACAACGATCCTGTTCGCAGCTATCATGGGCTTCCTTTGGCTCGGAGTGTCCCCCCTCGTCGCCGGATCAGTCGTTGAAATGTTTGGCTTGCGCTGGCAGGCGATGATCCAGGGCTTTGCTTTCTTCAGCCACCAGATCGGGAGCTTCATGGGCGCGTTTGGCGGGGGATGGCTTTTTGACCAGCTGGGATCCTATAGTCTGGCGCTACAAATCGGGGTCGGTCTGGGGCTGTTTGCCGGCACGATCCAGATTATCTTCGCACTCTACAGGCCTCCAGAAAAACCAATGCCCGCTTGACCTTCAGGTTTTTCACCTCCCCTACCCGTTTCCAAACATTGATGCTACTTGAGAATCCAGGGAATTTTCAAAATATATTGACAATGAAATGCGAGACAGAGAAGTTTGTAGGAAGCGGAGGTTGGTATTTAGAATGCAGGATGTGACTGAGCTTGAACAGCAAACACAGTGCCTTCGTGAAGGCGCGGCATCTGTCCTCCTGATTTGTGAACACGCCTCCAACTTTATCCCCGAAAAATATGGCGGCCTTGGCTTGCCTCCTGACAAACTGGCAAGTCATATCGCATGGGATCCCGGTGCGCTTGCCGTTGCGAGTTTCATGAAGGAAAAACTAAGCGCATCACTGGTCGCATGTGAACATTCACGTTTGCTGTTTGATTGCAACCGTGCGCCTGAGCGGTGCGATGCCATCCGCGAGGAATGCGACGGAATAACCATTCCGGGCAACAAGGACTTATCAACATTTGAGAGAAATGAACGACTTCAGGAATTCTATGAGCCCTTTCGGGCCAAAGTCGAAAAGGCGGCGAATAAAAACTCCGTTATTGTCACCATCCATAGCTTTACACCTGTTTATTCGGGACAAAAACGCGACGTCGAGATCGGCATCCTTCATGATACAGATACCCGGCTTGCGGATGCTTTGTTTTCAGCTCTGGAAGCATCTACAGGGTACATTGTCAGGCGGAATGAACCCTATAACGCATCCGACGGCGTAACCCATACCCTCAAGGTCCACGCGATAGAGAGGGGCAAGCTGAATGTCATGCTCGAGATCCGCAATGACCTGATCCGTGACGCCAACTCCCAAAAGACGGTCGCGGATATGCTGAGCACCCTCCTCCGGCGTGCGCTTCTGGAAATCAACGCTGAAAAGGACGGAGTGCGCATCGCATGAGGCGTTATATAGCCATATACATCCGTGTCGTTGACAAGATCAACTACCGCATCGGCCGTTTCATCATGTATGGTATTTTCGCCATGATGGCTGTTTTGTTGTGGTCTTCTATCTCGAAAACCTTTTTTCTCCCCTCACTCTGGACTCTTGAAATCGCGCAATTCTTCATGGTGGGATATTACATTCTGGGCGGCGCTTACTCCATACAGCTCGGATCAAACGTCCGCATGGATCTGTTTTACGCAAATTGGTCGGATCGGCGAAAAGCGGCCTTCGATGCCGTTACGATTTTCATGTTGTTGTTTTATCTCAGCGTTCTTCTCTATGGTGGTCTGGAAAGCACGATTTACTCGTTGGAGTACGGAGAGCGAAGCCCGACAGCGTGGCGACCCTATATCTGGCCTATCAAAATCGTCATGTGCATTGGCATCGTGATGATGCTATTGCAGGCGATATCGGAGCTTTTCAAAGACATCATGAAACTTCTGAGTGAGAGGCAACCTGATGTCCTATGAGCTGATCGCCCTCCTCATGTTTTCAAGCATGATGCTCATGCTTTTAACCGGCCAGCGGGTTTTTGGGGCAATCGGTGCCGTTGCGGCAATCTCGGCGCTTTTGCTTTGGGGAACCGGAGGAGCCGATATCCCCTTTGCCTCCGCCATGAAACTGATGAAATGGTATCCGCTCCTGACTTTGCCCATGTTCATATTCATGGGTTATGTGCTGTCAGAATCGCGGATCGCCGACGACCTTTATAAGATGTTCCATGTCTGGATGGGGCCAATAAACGGCGGACTGGCGATTGGAACGATCGCCCTGATGGTCCTGATCTCGGCAATGAATGGACTATCTGTCGCCGGCATGGCAATCGGGGCTACCATCGCCCTCCCTGAATTACTCCGGCGCGGATACGACAAACGCATGGTGACCGGCGTGATCCAGGCCGGTTCGTCCCTCGGCATCCTCGTGCCGCCTTCCGTCGTGCTGGTGCTCTATGCGATGATTGCACGGCAGCCCGTGGGACAGCTTTGGCTTGCCGGCATATTGCCCGGCCTGATGATGGCAGCTTTCTTTATCCTCTATATCACCATTCGCTGTCGCATAAATCCGGCGCTGGGTCCCGCGCTCAAGGCTGAATCCAGAGATGTCGGCATGGCGGAAAAACTCCGACTGCTGCGCGCCGGATTATTACCACTCGCCATATTCGCGGCGATGATGGTGCCGTTTGTCAATGGCTGGACCAGCCTTGTGGAAAGTTCGGCCATCGGCGCGCTAACCGCTTTCATCGCGGCGATCCTGAAAAAGCGTATGACCAGGCAGGTATTTGAAAACTCGGTTCGGCAGACCTTGGGCATTTCCTGCATGTTCATGTGGATTATCCTGGCCGCCCTCGGGTTCGGCGCCGTCTTCGACGGTCTCGGCGCCGTCAAGGCGATCGAGAATTTATTTACCGAACAGCTTGGTCTTTCACCCTGGGTTATACTGATCCTGATGCAGCTCTCATTCCTGCTGATGGGAACCTTCCTAGACGATACGGCAATGCTGGTAATTGTTGCGCCGCTTTATGTGCCTCTGGTCGGGGAGCTTGGTTTCGACCTGATCTGGTATGGCGTGCTCTATACTATTACCACCCAGATCGCCTATATGACCCCTCCCTTTGGCTACAACCTGTTCCTGATGCGGGCGATGGCGCCACCGGAGATTACGCTTCGCGATATTTACAGCTCAATTCTGCCATTTGTTATGGTGATGATCCTGGCATTGACTCTGGTGATGGTTTTTCCGGAGATAGCGCTGTGGCTTCCCGATTATATTTACGGAAAATAACGATAACCCGGCTGACCGGGAGAGAAGAAGGCATTGCTAAAAGATGTCGCCCTTATAAAGAGAAGGAGAGAGAAATGACAACAAGACGTAGTTTTATTAAAGGCGCCGGTGTTGCCGGTGTTGCTGCTGCCTCCTCATTCGCCGCCCCCGCCGTCCATGCGCAATCGACGATCAAATGGCGCTTGCAAACTTATGCAGGTCCCGCCCTCGCCGAGCATGTAATCAAACCTGCCATCGACAGCTTTAACAAGATTGCCGGGGACCAGATGCAAATCGAGCTTTATTTCGCTGATCAACTGGTCCCGACGGGCGAGCTCTTTCGCGCCATGCAAAAAGGCACGATCGATGCTGTTCAATCTGACGACGACTCTATGGCGTCCCCTACCGAAGTCACTGTATTTGGTGGATATTTCCCCTTTGCCAGCCGCTATTCCCTCGATGTCCCGGTTCTGTTCAACCAGTATGGGCTAAACGAAATCTGGGATGAGGAATATTCAAAAGTCGGAGTCAAGCATATCTCCGCCGGGGCCTGGGATCCCTGTCATTTCGCAACCAAGGATCCGATCAACAGCCTTGAGGACCTGAAAGGTAAACGGGTCTTCACCTTCCCGACAGCCGGCCGCTTCTTGAGCCAGTTTGGCGTTGTCCCCGTCTCGCTGCCTTGGGAAGATATCGAGGTCGCCGTCCAGACCGGGGAGCTTGACGGTATCGCTTGGTCCGGCATTACCGAGGATTATACTGTTGGCTGGGCGGATGTTACAAATTACTTCCTTACCAACAATATTTCCGGTGCCTGGGCAGGATCCTTTTTTGCCAACATGGATCGCTGGAACGAACTGCCGGACAACCTGAAAGAGCTGGTCAAAATCACGTTTGACTCATCGCATTACTACCGGCAATGGTGGTATTGGGGCGGCGAAGCGTCACTCCGGGTCAACGGTACGAAAATGAAGCTGACCACTATCCCTGATGCGGAATGGGATACAGTGGAGAAGGCTGCTACAGTCTTCTGGGATGAGATTGCGGCAGAATCTGCAACCAAGAAGAAAGTGGTCGATATTTTCAAGCAGTATAATGCAGATATGCAAAAGGCTGGTCGGCCTTACCGTTACAGCTAATATTAAGGGGGCGGGGTGCCCGGGTTGCATTCCGCCCTTAAGCTACCTAATTTCTATGATATCCAAGAAGTATCGCTGTTTCGCTATAGAGGCTGACCCCATTACTCACTTCATACATAGCAGCCTTATTCCTGCCATCCTTGATACCGACATATTGGATAAGTAGAGCGACCAAAAAAATTTAGGTGCGTATCAGGATCCTGTGATTACCACGTTTTCTTGTACTTTCCGGCTGTTTATCAGGGCCGATACAGCCGAGAAAACAACGACGAGAAGGAGCGAATAGAATGAGTGACAATATTTATTCCATTACCGAGCTGGTCGGAAGTTCAACCAAATCCATTGAGGATGCCATTGAGAAAGCAATCACAAAAGCATCCAAGACAATTCGGAACATCGACTGGTTTGAAACGAAAGAAATACGCGGCCATGTAAAAGATGGATCCGTTGTTCATTATCAGGTCGTGCTGAAACTCGGGTTTCGTTACGACGACTGACTAATTCCGAAGTTTCCTTTAATCAGTCTCAGGAGGATATGATGACAAGCAAGCCGTTCGATCTGGATAAAATACGAGAAGACCCGGCCGATCACTATGAGACACCCCATGATGTCATGAATGACCGCAATCTCACGCCGGAGAATCAGAGCGAGATCCTAAAAGCCTGGGAGGACGACATTCGCGCGCTCCTCCGGGCCGAGCAGGAAAATATGCCACCTGCGGACAAACCAAACAGCACAGCAGAGCTGCTGTCTAATATTTCAAAATTGAGGTCTCAGCTCGAAGCCAGGCAGCCTGAAAGCTAAGCGAGTACTCGCATCGCCCGCCCCGCCACAAGGCGGGGTTGACCATTAGACCTGAAGCTAACGTCCGGAAAAATTGGCAGAGCGTTTTTCCAGAAAATGGGCGACCCCTTCCTTGAAATCTTCACTTGCGAAGCTTTTCAGCATTTCCTCATTGCCCGTGGCCACGGCCTCACTCAACGTCTGGAATTGAGCGTCATATACCTGACGTTTCATTACAGCCATTGAACGCGGTGATACGTTTTGGGCGAGATCGTTGGCATATGTCTTTACCGCCGGTAAAAGTGCGTCCGCATCGTGGACTTGGTTAACCAGCCCAAGCCGCAATGCTTCCTCCGCGGTTACCTTCCGCGAGGAAAGCAGTAGATCAAGGGCTGCGGAATGACCAATCAAACGTGGCAGCATCCATGAAATTCCATGTTCCGCAATCAGGCCGCGCTTGGCAAAGGCCGTCATAAAGACAGCATCCCGACTGGCGAAACGCATATCGCAATAGAGTGAGATAACCATTCCGAGGCCAGCCGCAGGGCCATTAATCGCACCAATGATGGGTTTGCTGATTGACGGAAAATAGGAGTATTGCGTTTGAAAATCCGCCCGGATCGCTACATTATAAGCCTTTGTTCCATAGACGGCACCTGGTTCGCGTTTTTCCGAACCACCTTCGATCCCACTTAGCAGGTCCATGTCGGCACCTGCACAAAACCCTCGCCCGGCACCCGTCAGGACAATTACACGAATGTCATCGTCTTTTTCCGCTTCTTCCATGGCATTGCGGACTTCGCGTTCCATGATCCGCGTCCAGGCGTTTAGTTTGTCTGGCCGGTTAAGAGTTACTGTCGCGACACCTTCATCTTTATCGTATTTTATATGTTCATACGCCATCATTGTTCCCTTTTTGTTATTTTTGACGGAAGATTTACTCTAACTGAATTTGGCAACCACGTCTTCCCGTGTTTTGGTCATTGGATATGTGAAATTGACTAACCTATTATGAGGTTAATCCAGCGAATCAGGTTAAAGTTTGTTAATTTTTATCAAAGATCGCCAAAATCAGCCGATAGCATACAGGTTTTTACGCAGTTTACCGGTTAATTGTCACGATGTGTTAGTGCCGTATAACTCCGAATTCAACTTTTTCGTATCTCATTGAAATTCTACATTTTTTTCTAAAAAGGATTAGCTTTTCCGTTTTCTGCAGGCGTTTTTTATTCGAAAAATTTTTGAATACTGTTGTGCTAGATAAAACCAATTATCAAGTTAATTCCCTGCCCGTAACTTTTAACCTATCATTACAGGAGGGGGACAAATTTATGAAATTATTATGTCAAAGTCGATTTCCGGTTTTTCCTCCCTGCATTTGAAAGCAGTTTCATCTTTCAAAAATATTTTTCGCCGGTTGGCAACCAAGAGGAGGGGAAAGAGAAGATGACAACGAAACTGGTTATTGGTCTTGACGGCCATGACTCGGGGGAACGTGTTCTTGATTATGGCAAGCGAATGGCTGGCCTGATTAAGGATTGTGAACTTCTGGTCGTCTATGTCGTTGAATGGTCACCCTATTCATTTCAAACACCTGAAGAAAATGCGGAACGTCACAAACGCCGTGAAAATGAAATTTCAACGGCAATGGAACGGATTGTAGATCCCGCGCTCGAAAAACTAGAAAAAGCCGGACTTCAGGCACGGGGTATCGTCCGCCATGGCCATGTCGCCGAGATCCTGAACATGGTCGCAAAAGACGAGAAAGCGGAACAGATAATTATCGGCCGTTCTTCCAGTCGGGGATTGGCAGAACGCTTTTTCGGCAGTTCAACATCTAATCTGGTAATGAGCGCAAATGTACCGGTAACAGTGATCGGTTAAAGGGGGATCGTTATGAGAAAAATATTCACCGCATTGCTTGTACAATTCGCGGCAATGTTAGCAATCAGCCCTGCGTTCGCCCAGGAGGCAATGACGCTGGATCAGAAAGTAAATGAAGCATTCGCAGCTGCTACCGGGCCTTTTGTCAGCCTGATTTTCGCACCCATTTACGGAACAAGTTTTCCCTGGATTGTGATGTGGCTGGTGATCGCGGCCTCTATTTTCACTATTTATTTTGGTTTCGTACAGTTTCGCTTTTTCGGTCATGCCATCAGCCTCGTAAAAGGGGATTATTCCGACCCCAATGACGCGGGTGAAGTCAGCCACTTTCAGGCACTCGCGACAGCACTTTCAGGCACCGTCGGCCTTGGCAACATTGCCGGTGTGGCTGTCGCTGTCGGCATTGGGGGACCGGGCGCGACATTCTGGATGATCCTTGCCGGACTACTCGGCATGGCGTCCAAATTCACCGAATGTACGCTTGGCGTGAAATACCGTAACGAGTATGAAGACGGTACCGTTTCCGGCGGTCCTATGTATTATATTTCGAAAGGGTTCAAGGAACTTGGCATTCCTGGCGGCAAGCCGCTCGCCATTCTCTTCTCTATTTTCTGTATTCTCGGCGCCCTCGGTGGCGGCAATATGTTCCAGGCCAACCAGGCCCATGCCCAGATTGCCGGTATTGTCGGGGATTATCCGGGGTGGATTACCGGTGTTGCCTTTGCCATCATCGTTTTTGCGGTGATCATTGGCGGAATGAAATCAATTGCACGGGTTACGGAAAAAGTTGTTCCGTTCATGGGAATCCTGTATGTCGCCGCCGCGATCATTATTCTGATTGTGAATTATGACCAAATCATCTGGGCTTTCGGCCAGATCTTCTACGGCGCTTTCACTGGCCTTGGAATTGCCGGTGGTTTTGTTGGGGCCCTGATCCAGGGCTTTAAACGTGCGGCGTTCTCTAACGAGG
Organism: Sneathiella sp.; assembly: GCA_040880045.1. GTDB lineage: Bacteria > Pseudomonadota > Alphaproteobacteria > Sneathiellales > Sneathiellaceae > Sneathiella. Next base: position 6,901 of record JBBDJF010000064.1, on the reverse strand, counting down.
CCGGTGTTGGCTCGGCTGCAATTGCCCACTCCGCGGTTAGAACAAAAGAACCGATCACGGAAGGGGTTGTTTCCTTGCTGGAGCCTTTCATCGATACAGTGGTTATCTGTACGATGACGGCACTGGTCATCACAATTACAGGTCAGTTGATCATTGATCCTGCAACAGGGCTTTATGTTCTGGATGGGTCATCGATCGCAACAGTTGGCGGTACTTCGGGCGTCGCCCTGACATCTGCCGCCTTTGGTTCCGCGATCAGCTGGTTCCCTTATGTTCTGGCAATCGCTGTAGTCCTGTTCGCTTTTTCGACGATGATTTCATGGTCTTACTATGGGCTAAAAGCCTGGACTTACCTGTTCGGTGAAGGAAAAACCACGGAGCTGATCTTCAAGCTTATCTTCTGTGTCTTTGTTGTCATCGGCGCAGCGGCAAGCCTTGGACCGGTCATCGACTTCTCCGACGCGGCTATTTTTGCGATGGCCGTCGTCAACATCTTCGCACTTTACTTCCTGATGAAGATCGTAAAGAAGGAATTCTATTCCTATCGCGAACGTCTTGCTTCCGGTGAGATCCGGAAGTTTAAGGGCTAATACAGCTGGAGGTGTCCGTTTCAGGACACCTCCAATTCATCTCCTGAGCTTGCGTTGAAATTACTTCCAAACTTCTTTTTCTTTTCACATGTAGAGTAAAAAGAAAAAGTAATTTAAAATACGAATTGCATATTAATAGCATACGGAATTCCCTGACATGCGAAGACTCATCTCCGCTATTTTTCTATTTTCTTTCATCTTTGTGAGCGCTGCCTTCGCCGATACGACCGTCGACAAAAACGTCTCGGATGCGATGGCGGACATTGAAAAATATGAACAGCAATTCGCGGGTAAGTCCTCCATCAATAAAAGCGCCGTAAACCGAACACTGAAGCTGCTGAAACTGACGCGTCAGCGGTTGGATAGCGCCGCAGATCATTCACAGTCCGCATGGCAGGCGGCAAATGAACGCTATAACGCGTTAGTGGCACGGCTTAATGCCCTGCTTAATCCTAACGGTACTGCAGGCGGCGCACCAGCCACACAATCTGCGGAACCCGCAAAATCCGCCCAGCAACCTGCGGCGGCCGCCACTTCTACAGCAACGCCCGCGCAAATGATCTCTCATCAGCGGGTTCAGGTCAAAAAGCTCAAGCGGGATATCGAAAGTGCCACGGACACAATAGACAAGGCCGGACCAAAGCCATTCCAGGATCCTGCTTATGTTGAAAAGGTGAACGACGCCTTGAATAAGTATCGCGCCTCGTTAGATAAATTTGCTGATTTTGCTGAAGATCCGGATGTTATCGCGGCGAGCAACACCTTTCAGACATTTGAAAACATGACCAATTTCGGCAAGGAACATGCCGCGAAAGAGCTTGCTGAGCTTGGCAATGTGCAAGAACGCCTAGCGGCCATCAATGCCGATGTCCACCAGCTAGCTATCCCCGAGACGCCTCAACAGCCATTCCAGAGCGGCGAGTTGGCAGACTGGCTACGGAATCTGGCCGCCACCCGAAAAGCCGCCATTCAAGTTTATCAGCCACTTCCCGAGATAAAGAAGCGCGCCTATTTACCCGACACGCGCGCAACTGTCGAGGAAGGCGGCGCATATGACATTAGAGATGTAGACAGGATGGACCGGTATCTTAGGGAAGTTGTTAGCAAAATTGATAATGAGGTCAAAATCTTTTCTGCCAACCTCACTCATACCGTTCAATTAGAAGCCGATAGCCTGTCCTTCTATGACGGCTTTGACCCATCTGACCGGCAACAGCAAGCACAGCATTTCCTGTCCGAAGGTCGCGCCGAAGAGGTTCGAAAGAAACTGGCCGGAACGCATCTTCTTGTCAGTGAGGCCGCTGAGTATGCGAATCTGCTTAAGCATGACACCTATGAAGAAAGAATCGCTCTTCTGACCCGGATCGAAGAGGTAATGGAGCGTTATGAAGAAAACTATAAGCAAGCACGCAAACTTGTGCGTATGCCCAAACCAGCAACTACCGATGGTGAGTTGATTGAAATTGCTATGGCAACCCTAAAAAGGCCCGAATATACAGACGTCGGAGAGATCAGGCGGCTTGTTGTCAATACGGAAAAAGTGCATCGGTCCGAAACCACCAGCGAGGCACAAATTGATAAAGTTGATGTTGGCGCAGGCGGAAAAATTACAATGAGCGGCACCGAAACAACCTACTTCTACGAATGGGACCAATATCAGGTTGCAACTGCTGAACCAGTCGGCGACAGGTTTTATATCTTCTATTCGACATTGAAAAACTATTCCTCCGGGGCCAGCACGACACCGCTGAACAAATGGATCATCAGCAACCGAATTCAGGGAAGCGAGATTCCGGCGGAAAATATCGAACTGGATTAACGACGTTGAAGTTCGCCCGACATAAGACTTTTTTATCCTTCGTTACATAAGATCATGGCGAGCTCCGTGAAACTATCGACGTCATATTCAAAAGCGATCGGTTTCTCTTCTGGCGGTACACTAGGGCCGTATTCACGGGGTCGATTGACATAGGCGGATTTGAATCCCGCATTTTTTGCTCCCATCAAATCCTGGGCATGACAGGCTACCACCATAACTTCCGACGGTTCGAGTTGAAGGAGATTTGCAGCATCATAATAGATAGTCGGATCGGGTTTCACTTTCTTGAAGAAATCCGCTGAGATAACCCCATCCCACGGCAAGTCATTGTGGCGACTTATGTCCAGGAGACATCTAAAGTCCCCATTGGAAAACGGAAGGATCATGTAGTCTTTTTTGAGCAGTGATAACCCTTCGCTCACATCCTCCCATACATCAAGCCGGTTCCATACCCTGTTGAAATGATCAATTTCGCCCTCACTTAAACCGGCCAAACCATATTCATCCAGTAAAGTTACGAGTTTGTTTTTGTGAATTGTTTCCGTCGGAATAATTTCCGCTGTTCCGGAAGAAATCTCGCCAAGCGCCTTGAGATAACCGTCTATGCGCCATTTTATAACGAACTCTCCCCAAGGAACAGAAACGCCTGTTCTTTCGGACAACTTCTGTCCCTCTCTCGTTACGGAGGAATACCAGTCCGTCACTGTGCCAAATACATCAAAGTAAAGCGCTTTTATCTTATGCGAGGACATTGAATTTCCTTAATTCAAACTGAATAGCCTTATTATAGGCTAATTTCAGATGTTTGTTACATGTTCAATTTGGGAAGCAACGCTTTGCAAAAAGCGGGAGTAGAGGATTTGCGGTTTTCGATTCCGGTGAATGGAAGATGTATTTCCTTGCCTGTATGGACATTTGAATGGTCTGGGAAAGTCTAATGCGAGTTCTAGTTTCTCTTCAGTTTTAGTATCGTGTCACGTTTATACGTTAATTGACACCAGACTTCTTGGACTGGCGGAGGGGTAGCGGTTTACAGAACTTTAGCCTTTTCGCCCTGTTACTGTATGGTTAGTTACCGATTGGTTTTTTTATGAAGTCGTTTCAAACATTTTATGATGTGATCTCTTACTGGGCTAATGAGACTCCGGATGCTCCGGCATTGCTCGCAAAGGGACAGCTACCCCTAAATTATCTTGGTTTGTCTGAAATCGTCACGGAGTTTCATGAGTCTCTCTCGGATGCGGGCCTGGATCGCAATGAGCGTGTTGCTGTAGTTCATTCCGGCGGGGCTGATATGGCCGCCGCCATGACAGCCCTCGCCTGTAGCGTGACTGTGGTACCGCTGAACCCCGCATCAACTACAGGTGAATTCTATCTGCATTTTCAGGATAAAAGGATCAATGCACTCGCGCTTGAGGGTGGTCTGCAATCCAACGCGCGAGAGGCTGCGAAGAAGCTGAACATTCCAATCCTGGATATTGAGGTAAAAGACTCAAAAACTGCCGGAAAAGTCCGCCTAGCAGGCAAAGCCGAGAACGAAGCGAATATCAACTCGAAGCCAGCAAAGGCAAACGATCTGCTGGTTGTTTTCACAACCTCCGGAACCACTAGCTATGGAAAGACCGTCCCGCTTTCCCATCGTCTTGTGATGCAGCGGGTGGCGAATATGGTTGAAATGCTCAAACTCACCCGCCATGACCGGTTGCTTAACATCATGCCGCTCTTTCACACCGGCGGTTTTTCGGCAGGTATGCTTACCGCCCTTTATTCAGGTGCCAGCTTTTTCCCCATCAAAAACAACGATGTCGATCTATTACTCCACTCACTTGTCGAAGCGAGGCCAACGATAATTTCCGGAGGGTATACAGTATTTCATTCCATCGAGAGAAAAGCGGCAGATTACAAAGAAGCCATTGACGCCATTAAGCCCTCGCTGCGTATGCTGCGGACGGGGACGGGCCATCTCGACCAGAAAGTATCAGAAAGGCTTGAGGCGATATTCAATGCCCCGGTTATTGAGGCTTATGGATCGGCGGAAACCAGCTTCATGTCCTGCTCCAACCTCCCGCCATTACCTCGCAAACCCGGTAGTGTCGGCCAGCCTTGCAGAAAGCGGGTTTCTGTTGTTGATCAGAACGAGACTCCTGTTCCGGTCGGAGAAAAAGGCGAAATAGTCGTCAGGCGAGATACGGTATTTGAAGGTTATGAAAATAACCCAATCGCTAATAAAGATGCATTCACTCGTGATTGGTATCACACCGGAGACGAGGGCTATCTCGACGAAGACGGCTTTTTGTTTGTCACAGGTCGATTAAAAGAGATGATCAATCGTGGTGGTGTGAAAATCATCCCGACTGAAATAGATCAAGCTGCAGTCAAGCATGATGCGGTCCGCGAGGCCGTGGCCTTTCCCCTGCCGCACAAGACGCTTGGTGACGACCTTGCACTTGCTATTGTATTGGAAACGAATAAATCCATATCAGAGAGTGATCTTAAGGCATTCCTCAAGACAACCCTGATTCCAAACAAAATTCCGTCTCACATTATTTTTGTCGAAGAAGTTCCAAAGGCTGCTACCGGAAAGCCGCAACGGCGAAAGCTTCATCAACAACTTGCCCTGACAATACCTAGCGGCTCAGGCGGCAAGTTGAGGATGACAGATAAACTTTCTGTCAGCGAGGAAAAATTAAAGAATATCTGGCAGCAGGTTTTGGGAAGAGAGAATGTCGGCCCTGATGAGAGTTTCTTTGCTCTTGGTGGCGACTCCCTGCAAGCCGTCGATCTATTCATGCGAATTGAAAAAGAGCTGAACCGCTGTCTTCCCCGCGACGTTTTGTTTGAAGCGGGAACGATCCGTGAAATGGCGCGCCTCATCGATGACGAACAGTCGGCGTCCTGTATCGTCCCAGTTCAACCGAATGGGGATCGTCCCCCGCTCTTTTTCGTTCACCCAATTGGCGGTGAAGTCCTGGGGTATCGCGAACTTGCTCGCTATCTGGGGGCGGATCAGCCGTTCTACGGTATTCAGCAATTCCGGTCCGGGGAAAATTTTACACGCTATTCCTCGCTTGAGGAAATGGCCGATTTCTATCTGGATGAAATACGCAGGCTTCAACCCGTGGGGCCTTATTTCCTCGGCGGCCATTCCTTCGGCGGGATTGTCGCTTACCTGATTGCACAAAAACTTTCCGCCCTTGGAGAGGAAGTGGCGTTTCTTGCATTGCTGGATAGTTATCTCCCAAACAGTAAAAGATACATATCACCGCAGGAATGGTTACTACGACATTGCCGAATATGGTTACGCTTGCCGTTCCGGGAAAAGCCTGGCTACATGCTCCAACGTATAAAAAATATCAACAAGGCTGTTATACGTGCAGTGAGACTAAAACTTCTTTCGATAGCGAAAGGAAAGAAGACGCAGGAGAAAAATCCCATCAGCAATATTGATATTAATTCCCTGAACGCACGGAATTACCGTCCGACCCCCTATGACGGAAATGCCATATTGTTTCGCACCGAACTGCCGATCTCCATCCATCCGGATGTACATAAAGAATGGCATAATCTGGTGAATGGGAACCTTGAAATTTGTGAAATTTCCGGTGGTCATGTTGAAATAATGAAAGATCCGAATGTACGCGAGCTTGCATCGAAACTCACCGCCCACCTGAAAAAGGCCCAAGATGAAATGCAACCAGCGTAATCGTTGTCACTATCCGTTGGATAATAAGCAGAATTCATCAATTCACAAATGTGTTGGTGGACCTTTAGGATAAATTTGTACAGAATAGCCGCGGGCGCTTATCAAAAATTAACAGTCACTGTCGCGCAATGTGGCGGGTGAATGGAGTTTCGAAAATGAGTGAAACAGCAGCCTATGTACCTCCTAAAGTCTGGAAATGGGAAAAGGAAAACGGCGGACGCTTCGCCAGCATCAATCGTCCCATCGCCGGGCCGACTCACGAAAAGGAGTTGCAGGTCGGCAAACATCCAATGCAGCTTTACTCCCTTGGCACACCCAACGGCGTAAAAGTCACGATCATGCTGGAAGAATTGTTGGCGGCGGGCTTTTCCGGCGCGGAGTATGACGCGTGGCTTATCAGTATCGGTAATGGTGATCAGTTTGGTAGTGGATTTGTCGAAGTAAACCCTAATTCCAAGATTCCTGCACTAATGGACCACAGCGGCGACAAGCCAATTCGCATATTTGAGTCCGGGGCCATTCTGTTACATCTCGCCGAGAAATTCGGGGTTTTCATTCCAACTGACACGAAAGGCAGGGCAGAGTGTCTCTCCTGGCTTTTCTGGCAGATCGGAAGCACTCCTTATCTGGGAGGTGGATTTGGTCATTTTTACGCCTATGCGTCAGAAAAATTTGAATATCCGATTAGCCGCTTCGCAATGGAAGTCAAGCGGCAGCTGGATGTTCTCGATCGTGAGCTTGCAGAAAACAAGTATTTCTGTGGTGACGAGTATACAATTGCGGTCATCG
>JBBDJF010000063.1:0-24498 GCA_040880045.1 Sneathiella sp. | reverse complement strand
GTTGATGATACGCAGAACTTCATGGCCGGCGATTTTCCCCGCATCCTTGGTGGCCTGACGCTTGGCGTCGTTAAAATAGGCGGGAACCGTGATCACGGCCTGAGTGACCTTTTCGCCAAGGTAGCTTTCCGCCGTTTCCTTCATTTTCTGAAGGATGAAAGCCGAAATCTGACTCGGAGAATATTTCTCACCGCGGGATTCTACCCACGCGTCCCCATTATCCGCCTTGATGATCTCATAGGGGACCATCTCCCTGTCTTTTTGGGTGGTCTTGTCATCAAACCGACGACCGATAAGGCGCTTGATCGCAAAAAATGTATTCTGCGGATTGGTCACGCCCTGACGTTTTGCCGACTGCCCGACGAGTTTTTCGCCATCTTCCGTGAAGGCGACCATTGAGGGTGTCGTCCGCGCCCCTTCCGAGTTTTCAATAACCTTCGCATTCTTGCCGTCCATCACGGCGATGCAGGAGTTGGTCGTTCCTAAGTCAATTCCGATTACTTTAGCCATCATATCCTCTTTGGTATTGGCAGATCATTGCAGCCACCTTATGCACCACAGCGATCCCCAGGATTTAAAACTGTGAGTTTGCTGACGCTTATATATGTTCGAAATAAATTCAGTGCAAGGGTTGGAATGGCGGCTCTTTATCATATTGGTAAATTCACTGGCAACATCCTTGCGTGTAATGGCGGCATAACTGCCATGCTTACTCCCCGCTTTACCTTAGTCCTTCGCTCTGTTACGAGGGTTTAGTTACATAACCTGATAGGTGAATACAGGGAAACTGAGTGACCGCTGTGCCCCCAACTCGCGGCAAGAGCCCCGCGACCGCTCTATTCTCACCGGATGAAACTCGCGGACTCCTGAGTGCGCTAGGCGCTTTCATCATCTGGGGCTGGTCGCCGATGTATTTCAAGTGGCTTTCCCATGTCTCTCCCCTCGAGATTATCTCCCATCGTATCATCTGGTCGTCGGTCTTTGTCCTTGCGCTTGTGGTGATGACACGGAAGTTCGATCTGTTTCTCGAAATCTACCGGGATCGCAGGACGCTGGCTGTTTTTGTCGCGACAACGCTGCTAATCGGCGTTAACTGGCTGACGTTCATCTGGGCAATCAGCAATGACCGGATTTTGGAAGGAAGCCTCGGGTACTATATCAATCCGCTGGTGAATATTCTGCTCGGTATGGTTTTTCTTGGGGAAAGACTGAACAGGTGGCAAACGGTGTCGATCCTGCTTGCGATTGCGGGGGTGGGGATCATGACGATACAGCTGGGATCCCTGCCCTGGGTCTCTCTTGTGCTCGCCTTCTCATTTGGCTTTTACGCCTTGTTGCGAAAGAAAGTCGCGGTAGACAGCTCCGTCGGCCTTGTTGTCGAGACCACCTTGCTGTTTCCTGTTGCGCTCGCCTTTCTGTTTTACCTGACCTTTACGGCGGAGGCCGGGACGGCCGCGCCAGTCAGTACGGGTTTCTATTACGATTTCATGAGTTTTCTGCTGCTGATGGGAACGGGGATCGTGACGGCAACGCCGCTCATCCTGTTTGCCACAGCCGCCCGTTATCTTAAATTCACGACGATCGGTGTCATGCAGTATATCTCGCCGACATTGCACGCGCTGATGGCCGTCTACATCTATAACGAACCGTTTGACGAGGCCCGGCTCATTGCCTTCGCGCTGATCTGGCTGGGCCTGATTATCTTCAGTATCGATGGATACCGGGGGCGCCGACGCCCCGCGGTAATCTAGATTTCGACGATCGGCTAGACTTTTTCGTCAACGCGCGCTTCGGTCCGTTTTTGCCCGCCTTTTGCGACTCCCACCATCGCCGGGCGCAAGAGACGGTCGGCAATAACATAACCGGCCTGTGTCACCTGCAGGATGGTTCCAGGTTCGACGGATGGATCCTCAATCTCGAACATTGCCTGATGAAGATTGGGATCGAATTTCTCGCCCTTCGGGTCAATCTTGCGAATCTGGTGCTTTTCCAGTGTGTTCAGCAGTTCCGATTCCGTCATTTCAATGCCCGGCAGTATATTCTTTACATCCTGGTTTTCGCGGGACGCATCCGGGATGCTCTCGATTGCGCGACGCATATTGTCCGCAACCCCCAGAATATCCCGGGCGAATTTCGTCACTGCGTAGCTGTGGGCATCCTGCTTTTCGCGCTCGGCACGGCGGCGCATATTCTCGACATCCGCCATGGCGCGAAGGAGTTTGTCTTTCAATTCCGCGATTTCGGCTTCTTTTAGCGCGAGAATATCTTCCTGTTCCGATCTTTCGGACGCTTCAGCTTCGGGGGCCGCATTTTCTATGGCTTCCGCCGTATTCACATCGGTTTCCGCTTTATTTGGCGTCTTGTTGCCATCCTCCTGCTCGTTCACAGGCTGCTGCTTTGACTCATTCATTCCGTCTGTATCCTAATCCAGCAATTTACCAATCACTTTTGCCGTATAATCCACCATCGGGACGATACGGGCATAGTTCAATCGCGTCGGGCCAATAACACCGATGGCGCCGACGACTTGATCCTGACTGTTCTGATAAGGAGAGATAATCATTGATGTTCCCGAAAGCGAGAAAAGATTGTTCTCGGAGCCAATAAAAATTTTCACGCCGCGACCGCTCTCGGTCAACTCCAGTAACTTAATCCGTTCTTTCTTGACTTCAAGCGTGTCGAAAAGCTCTTTTATTTTCTCAAGATCTTCAAGAGCTTGCACATTCTGAAGCAGGTTGGCATGGCCCCGGACAATCAATGTCTCACGGCCTCCCCAGCTCGCGATGTCATGGGCGATCAGGTCTTGTGTGAGTTCGTCGAGCTGCGCCTGATGACTGTCCAGTTCACGCTGGATTTCACTTTTTGTCGCCTGCAGAGTCCGTCCGGCCAATCTTGCTGTGAGTTAGTTCGCCGGCTGGCGTAGGGCCGAGTCGGTGAGGCCGGGCGGCAGCTCTATCGTCCGGTTTTCAACCATTCCGTCAACGGTAACAATGATGACCAGCGCGCGATCGACACCGAGGCGGATGAATTCGATCTGCTTGACGGAGCTGTCGCTTTTCGGTGCAATCACCAGCGATGCACAGTTCGACAGGCCGGATAGCATGGAGGAGGCTTCTGTCAGCATTTCTTCGAAATTACGCCCGTCCACGGCGCATCTGGCCTTGATATCTGCCCGTTCGCTTTCCGTCAGATTGCCAAGCTCGAGAATACCGTCAACAAACAGCCTGAGGCCCTGCTGTGTTGGCAGCCTGCCAGCGGAGGTGTGAGGGGAGTACAGAAGCCCGCCGTCGACCAGATCCGCCATTACATTGCGGATCGACGCTGCGGAGAGATCAAGCTCGGTGATCCGCGACAATGTACGCGATCCTACTGGTTCTCCCGTTTGCATATAGGTTTCGACTATATGCCGGAAGACAACGCGGCTCCGCTCATTGAGTTCCTGAATTGTCATCTTGCTTTCATCACGAACCAGATACTCCTGTTAATCCTGCATGAATGTAGTGACGCGGAAGGCTTGCGTCAATCTGGTGCAGCGGGTACAACAGGCGCCAAACCTATATCCCAGACAAAGGAAGATTTATGCGCCCCTCCGGCCGAGCCACCGACGAACTCCGCAATATTATCATGGAACCCGGCTATGCAAAGAATGCCGAAGGTTCCTGCTTCATTAAATGCGGGGATACACATGTTTTATGCACGGCCAGTATCGAGGAGAGGGTCCCGCCGTTTCTGCGCAATAGCGGCAAAGGGTGGGTGACGGCAGAGTATGGCATGTTGCCTCGCTCCACCGGGTCGCGCATGGGCCGCGAGGCCGCGCGCGGAAAACAGCAGGGCCGGACCGTAGAAATCCAGCGCCTCATTGGCCGGTCGCTTCGGGCGCTGGTTAATATTGAGGGCTTTGGCGAGCGGCAGATTACGGTTGATTGCGATGTTATCCAGGCCGATGGCGGCACACGAACGGCCTCTATCACCGGGGCATATGTTGCGCTTTATCAGGCGTTCGAGACTCTGGTCGAGCAGGGCAAAATCCTTGAAGTTCCGATGAAAGGCCAGGTCGCGGCGGTTTCCTGCGGTATTTATAAAGGCACGCCCGTGCTTGATCTTGACTATCCCGAAGACAGCAATGCGCAGGCCGACGCGAATTTCGTTCTCACGTCTGAAGGCCAGATCATTGAAATACAGGGGACTGCGGAAGAAAACCCTTTCAGCGAGGCGGAATTCGGCGCCCTTTTCGCACTGGCTAAAAAAGGGGTGAAGGAACTTTGCACCCTTCAACGTCAGGCGCTTGGTCTTTGAGTGAGCACCGGAAATTTGAGGGGCGCAAGCTTGTCGTCGCCAGTCATAATCCGGGCAAGCTGCGAGAGATAGGTGACTTGCTGGCGCCATTTGATGTCGAGCCGATTTCCGCGGGCAGCCTCGGCCTTCCCGAACCGGTGGAAGATGGCGACAGTTTCATTGCCAATGCCGAGATAAAGGCGCTTGCAGCGGCACATGGTGCCAACATGGTTGCACTAAGTGACGATTCGGGCTTTGCACTGGATGCGCTGGGCGGCGCGCCAGGCATTTATTCCGCGCGCTGGGCGGGGCCGGGTAAAGACTTTTCCCTTGCCATGCGCAAGGTTGAGGAAGAACTTGATAAAAAGGGCGCCGTGACGCCAACGGAACGCGCGGCGCAATTTATCTGCGCCCTTACGCTTGCGTGGCCGGATGGGCATGTTGAAAGCTTTGAAGGGCGGGTGGATGGATCGGCCGTCTGGCCGCCGCGCGGGGACAAGGGATTCGGGTACGACCCGATGTTTGTTCCAAACGGTTATGATGTCACATTTGCAGAGATGGAGCCTGAGGCAAAGCACGCCATGAGCCATCGGGCGGATGCCTTCCGGCAGTTGATAGATGCCTGCTTCAGACAAAAGTAACGCGCCTGACCCCGGCTTCGGCCTTTATTATCACTGGCCGTTTTGCCGAAAAAAATGCCCCTATTGTGATTTCAACAGCCATGTGCGCGAAACCGTGGACCAGAAGCGCTGGACTGCCGCACTGCTGAAAGAGCTCGATTGGTTCGCGGGCCGGGTTAAGCAGAAAAAGCTGACCAGCATCTTCTTTGGCGGCGGAACTCCGTCCCTTATGGAGCCGGAAACAGTCGCGGCGCTTATTGAAGGTGCAAGGCGCCATTTTCCATTTGAAGACGATATTGAAATCACGTTGGAGGCCAATCCCACTTCCGTTGAGGCGGCATCATTCGCGGCCTATCGGCAGGCGGGAGTGACACGGTTGTCTCTTGGGGTGCAGTCGCTGCGTGACGATGCCCTCAGGTTCCTTGGCCGGGAGCATTCGGTGAGTGAGGCCCTGAATGCGATCGAGCTTGCCCGTGCGCATTTTTCGAATATCTCCTTCGATCTCATTTATGCCTTGCCGGGACAGACGCCAACGGAATGGCGAAGGGACCTTGAACAGGCACTGTCATTGGCGGGCGACCATCTCTCGCTCTATCAGCTGACGATTGAACCCAATACCGGCTTCGCCGGCGCGGTGCGTCGCGGGGCGTTCCAGATTCCGCCGGAAGACGAGGCGGAGGCGCTTTTTGAGATGACCCAGTCCGTCTGTTCCGAGGCGGGCTGGCCAGCCTATGAAATTTCCAATCATGCCCGCCCGGGATATGAATGCCGTCACAACCTGACCTATTGGCGCTATGGGGAGTATCTGGGGGTCGGCCCGGGGGCTCATGGCCGTATTGTTGAAGGTAGCGTACGCACGGCCTATCAACAGAGTAAGCGCCCGGAAAGCTGGCTTGCCGCGGTTGAGACGGCAGGGCATGGAACCGACATGGCGACTCCAATTCCCAGCCCGGAGGAACGGGCGGAGGAAATTTTGCTGATGGGACTGCGCCTTGAGGAGGGCGTTTGGTTCAGGAACTTTGACGCCGCCATCGGCGCGCCAATAGCTGAATTTTTGCGACGGGACCGGCTTGATCAGCTTATTGAGGCTGATCTTATTATTGAAGATGCGAAAAGAATCCGCGCCACGGCGAGGGGCCGTCTCGTCCTCAATAGCCTGCTCCCGGAAATTCTAGTTTAGGACCGGTGTAAAGCTTGTTGGTGCGGGTTCCAGTACCCTCTGGTCTTTCGGCCCGACCTCCAGGACGGCAAGACCTCTCTCGGCCACGCCATTTTCGGGAAAGCGGAAAATGCCGTCATATCCGGTATAGCCACTGGGATTCTCGATGGCTTCGCGCTTGAACCGGATGTCTTCCGGATCTGTGGCCATTATACCGGCCAGCGCCATGGCATCATAGGCCAGGCTGGCTATCCGGGAGGGCTGATAGCCATAAAGACTGTCAAATCTTTTGCGGAAGGCAGCGGCCTTGTCAGGGGATGGCGCGGAAAACCAGCCCCCGACGAGCGCGGGTTCCGCCGACAAAGACGGGTCTTCCCAAAGGCCGGTCCCGATAAACTGCACCACCTCGGGATCAATGTCATAATAGGACAGCAGGGAGGCCAGTTCCTTCAACCTCGCGCCGCCTTCCGGGATAATGAGGGCATCAAAAGACACTTCGCCAAAGGTATCCAGCTTTTCCAGTCGCTTTACGAGTGCCTTCGACTCATCGTCTTCACGATTTTCATGGAGCGCTATTTCTTTCGCAAGCTCTCTTTGTCGCAATTCATAATCGCCGAGTATTTTTGCGATTTCATGCAGCTCTTGCGAGCCAGCGGCGACATTCACCGGATAGCGGACAGTCCGATCCAGTGAAAGGCCGAGTGCCGTGGTGGTTTCGTCCACATTCCTGACAACCGCATCCCCATAGGGCGAATCCGGTGCGAGGACGGCGAAATTGAAAAGGCCTTGCCGATAGGCAAATTCCATGGCCCGCTTTATCTGCTGGCCGACCGTCAGGCCCATCACGTAAACGCCGTCACCGGCAACAGTGGTATCCGTGGAAAAGGTAATGACATTGACGCCGCGTCCTTGTGCCAGATCGCGAACAGGGCCAACGGACGATGAGAAAAGCGGTCCCAGGATTAATTGCGCGCCCGCGACAAGTGCCTCCGCTGCGGCGCTTTCCGCACCGCGCGATGTTCCCCTGGTATCGAAGGGCAGCAGCTGTAGCTTGTCATTGGCGAGGTCAAAAAGAGCAATGTTTGCGGCCCGCAGCAGGTCATTGCCAACGGCGGCAGTTGAACCGGAGAGGGGCAGCAGAATGGCAATCTTGACCGGATCCGCTGTAATCGGCTCCGGCGCCCGGAGGCCGACTACCGGCGGTGCGGGTTCAATCAGCCTTGAAAGCGGATCGACCGTTGGCGTGTTTGCCAGATCTTCTGTGGAGGGCGTGCTTTCGGGAGGCAGCAGGTCTTCTAATTCTTGGGATGGTGCTGTCTTTGTGCTATCGTCTTGTCCGGTATCGACGTTTCTCGCAGGCTGGCAGGCTGCGACGAAAAGGACGAGCAGGCTCACAAGAAAGACATGCGACAGGGATTTCCAATTCAGCATGAGAGGTGACGCCATCGTGGTGTTTGGGGAAAACAAATTTCCGCTCCGTTGGGTTTATTCTGGAATTCCTGATCCCAAAGACTAGGTAACGCCCGGCAGGCGGGCAAGCAAATTGTTAAGCGTGACATTATAATCCGCATCATGGGGCGACATTTTGGCACACAGCTCGAAAGAGGCATTGAAACGCAAACGGCAACGCGCCTACTTCCGCGGACGGGCGGCGGAATTCCTTGCGGCAAACGCGCTCCGTCTCAAGGGATACCATATTGTTGCGAAAGGCTATCGCAAGCCTTTCGGTGAAATCGACATTATCGCCCGGCGTAGTAGCCTGCTGATTGCTGTTGAGGTAAAGTCACGCCAGAGAATCAATGATGCGGCGGAGGCGATCAGCCACAGGCAAAAGCGCCGCATTGCCCGCGCCTTAGAGGCGTTCGTCATGGAAAGGCCAAAATTCCGTGATTATTCTTTACGCTTCGATGTGTTGCTTGTCGCTTCCTTCTGGAGCTGGCCCCGCCATATTGAAGGGGCGTGGGAGTAGGGCTGAACAGACCCTTTCAACCAGACACATTTGGTTTTATAGTAGTCGTGTAATCATGGTTAAAGGCGTACCGGAATGAAATATGTTGCTTATGCTATCTTCTCTCTCTCCGCTCTCGTTTTCCTGAGCGGCTGCACCCCTTCTGTGATCCTGGGCGGTGCGGCGATTGGCGGCGTCGCCGTTGCGGAGGAACGCTCTGTCGGCACCGTGGTTGACGATGCCACCATCAAGGTGCAGGTCGCCAATGCCATTTTCCAGAAGAGTGAGCCGATTTTCACCTCGACCTCAACCACCGTCATTGACGGGGTGGTTCTGATAACCGGGGAAGTGCCGACGCCGGAAGACCGGCTGATGCTCACAAGGCTTACCTGGGGTGTGAAAGGCGTGAAGGAAGTTCACAACAATGTGACGGTTGCCGACAGCGAGTCACTCTCGAACTTTGGATCTGACAGCCTGATCACGACAAAGCTGAAACTGCGACTCCTGCGTGACGCGGAGATTCTTAACATCAACTATTCCGTCGAAACCGTAAACGGGACGGTTTATCTGATGGGGATCGCCCAGAATGAGGCAGAACTGCAACGCGTTAAAAATCACGCGAAGGATATTTCCGGCGTTCGTCATATTGTCAGCTATGTCAAAATGAAATCTGAACTTAACTCGGCTTGATGAATGGGCTCGGGCGGGATAGGTTCCTGCCACCGAAGTAAAAGCGGCGCATAAATTTAACAAGAAGGTCGGGGATAATGAGTCTTGCCGTAGCCATCCAGATGGATCCTGTCGAGAGTATAGACATAAACGGGGACAGCAGTTTCGTTCTCGGGCTGGAAGCGCAAACGCGCGGCCATGGCCTGTTTCATTATGGGCCTCAGGACATGTCGTTCTCGCAAGGGCGCATTGTAGCGAACGTCCGGCCGATTACCCTGCGCCGCGAAGCGGGCAATCACTACACCGCCGGGGCCGCTGAGCGGGTTGATCTTGCAACCATGGATGTGGTGCTGATGCGCCAGGACCCGCCGTTTGATATGTCCTATATCACCGCAACCCATCTGTTGGAGCATATTCATCCGCAAACACTGGTCGTCAATGACCCGGTCAGTGTCCGAAACGCACCGGAAAAGCTGTTCGTCACGCATTTTGACGGAATCATGCCGCCGACGCTCATTTCCTCAAACCTGTCGGAAATTCGCGAATTCCGGGCCGAATTCAAGGATATCATTGTCAAGCCGCTCTACGGCAATGGCGGAGCGGGCGTGTTTCATATCAAGCCGGAAGATGAAAACCTGACGGCACTCTGTGAAATGTTCACCCAGTTTTACCGCGAACCGATGATCGTTCAGAAATACCTCCCGGAAGTGCGGCAGGGGGACAAACGGATCATTCTTGTCGATGGGGAGCCTGTCGGTGCCATCAACCGGGTCCCGCAGGCGGGGGAGGTTCGCTCCAACATGCATGTCGGGGGCAAGGCCGTGAAATCCGCACTGACCTCGCGTGAGACGGAGATCTGCCGCGCGATTGGCCCGGCGCTGAAGGAACAGGGGCTGATTTTTGTCGGAATTGACGTTATTGGCGACTATCTGACGGAAATCAACGTCACGTCACCTACCGGCCTTCAGGAGATAAACCGCTTCGACGATGTCAAGCTGGAGGCGGTGATCTGGGATTGCCTTGAAGAAAAGGTCAGCAATACCTCTCCTCGCTGATCGTCCTATCTACCCGAATTTTAACCATGAATATTCTACGGACGCGTGATATCGTTTAAAGCATGACAATTTAATTTGCGAAAGTTGGCATGCAGGCAAGAATAAAGACCGTGGCCTTTCAAGGGCTTGAGGTGCGTGAGGTGGATGTTCAGGTGATGATGGCGTCAGGGCTCCCGGCGTTCACCATCGTCGGCCTCGCCGATAAATCCGTTGCCGAGAGTAAGGAGCGGGTGCGCGCCGCGCTTACGTCGTTGGGCATTGGCCTGCCACCCAAACGTATCACCATCAATCTTGCGCCTGCTGACCTGCCAAAGGAAGGGGCGCATTACGATTTGCCAATCGCCCTCGGTGTCCTCACGGCGATGGGCGTTTTGCCTGCGGATGAACTTGAGGAATATTACGTGCTGGGTGAATTGTCGCTGGATGGCAGTTGCAATCCGGTAAGCGGCGTCCTGCCCGCCGCCGTCGCCGCCGTGGGGGAGGGCAAGAATATCATCTGTCCGGCCGCGTCCGGCCCTGAGGCGGCATGGGCGGGCGATCTGGAGGTGCTTGCGCCTTCGAACCTGCTATCCCTGATCAACCATTTCAAGGGAAGCCAGGTCCTGACTCCGCCAGCGCATGGTGAAATAATTGATGAAACGCTTTTCTTGAAACTGGAGGATATCAAGGGACAGGAGACTGCGAAACGGGCGTTGGAGGTCGCTGCGGCTGGCGGACATAATCTGCTGATGACCGGGCCGCCCGGCTCGGGCAAGTCAATGCTGGCCGCGCGGATGCCGGGCCTTCTTCCGCCGCTTGACGCGGCCGAGGCGCTGGAGGTGAACATGATTTCCAGTATCGCCGGAGAGATGAAAGAGGGGCGGCTCTCGCGCCGCCGCCCCTTTCGTGATCCGCATCATTCGGCCTCGGTTGCGGCAATGGTTGGCGGGGGGCGGGGGGCCAAGCCGGGGGAGGTATCGCTTGCCCATCTTGGTGTTCTGTTTCTTGATGAACTGCCGGAATTTAACCGACAGGTGCTGGAATCCCTGCGTCAGCCCGTCGAGGTTGGCAAGGCGGTGGTTGCCCGCGCCAATCTGCATGTGACCTATCCCGCACGCATGCAGCTGATCGCGGCGATGAATCCCTGTCGTTGCGGGCATCTGGATGATCCGGCTCAGGCCTGCGCCCGCGTCCCGAAATGCGCCATGGAATACCGCTCCCGCATTTCCGGCCCGATGCTGGATCGTATTGATATCCATGTTGATGTACCGGCTGTCTCCGCGGCCGATCTTACCTTGCCGCCACCGACGGAAACATCGGAAATTGTCGCCGTGCGGGTTGCGAAGGCGCGAAACATTCAACGCCAGCGCTATCAGGATATCGATCATCCGACGCCCATCCGAACGAATGCGGATGCGGAAGGGGAAGTGCTGGAACGGTTTGTCATCCTGGATACGTCTGCAAAAACGCTCCTCCAGGACGCTATCGGCAAGCTAAAGCTCTCGGCCCGTGGTTATCACCGTGTCCTGAAGGTCGCCCGGACGCTGGCGGACCTTGAAACCAGCGAGGCTGTCCTTCGACCCCATATCGCGGAGGCCCTGGAATACCGGCGTCGACTGGCGGCGGGCGGTTAGCGGCGTCTATTTGTTCTTGTTGACATCCAGCGCTTCAAGATGACGGCGGGCCTCGTCACCGGCTGGGGTGTTGGTTGCCAAATCCAGTACCCGAAGCCAGTCCTTGCGGGCCAGATCGGGGTTGCCGGCGGATTGATAGAGGATACCTCGCTCGATCAATGCATCCGGCAGGTCAGGGTTCAGAGACAGTGCAAGCTCCACATCCTCCAGCGCTCTTGCTTTATCCCCAAGATGGCGCCGTGCCGCCGCACGAAAGGTAAGGGCATCGCTTCGGGTCGGATCTAGCTTGAGCGCGAAGTCAAGATCGTCAAATGCTTTCTGGTAGTCCCCGATCCTTGCCAGAATCCGGCTCCGGTCGATCAGGAGATCAATATTCTCCGGTTCAATCGTCAGCCCGGCTGTTGCCATCGCTTCCGCCCTCCCGTAATTTTCATCCAGCAGCCAGACGTTGGCAGCCTGCATCAGGACCGGGACAAGAAGCCCGGAACCTGCGGATTGCATGTCTCCGGCGAGCTCTTCAAGCGTCAGGGCCGCGTGTTCATATTTTTTCATCGCCACAAGGGCCAGCGCGGCGCAGTGACGGGCGGGAAACCCTCCCCCGGAATCGCGCCATGCCAGTGCCGATTCAAAGGCGCGCTCAGGTTCCCGCCGGGTCAGCGTCAGGCATGTTTCATACTCGCTCTCCTGAGTGCGAATACCCTCGGACGCCCCCGCACCCTCAGCAAAATGCGGGACAAGGAAGAGTGAGCACGCTATTAAAAGGGGAATGGATAAAACAGGCCTGAACATAAAATGCCTTAAATTAGTCGTGATTCGACCCTACATGCCAAAAAACAAAATTGATTATATTGGGAGTTCTAGCATGAACAGACTGGTTATCGCCACTATCGCTTTCTTGAGTTTTATTCCTCTTGCGGCGGCGGATATGCACCACAGATCACATAGCCAGCAGGATCAGGTGGTCCTTAACCTGGTGACCGAAGGATGGGTGAAAACCGATACGGCGCGCGTATCTGTCTATATAGAGCTGGTGCAGCAGACGGAAGGCTCGGCGGAGCTTAAAAATCGTATCGATTCGTCGCTTAACGCACTCGCAACCGATGTGGACTGGCGGATTACGTCTTCGCGCCAGCAACTCGATCAGACAGGATTGAACCGCTGGTATGTAAGCGCGGAGGCGCGCATACCCGAAGCCAAGCTCGCGGGACTTCAGGATCGCGCGAAAGAGACAAGCAGCCCGGGCTACAAGGTTACGATTTCCAATGTCGATTTCACCCCGTCGCTTGAAGAATTTGAAAAGCTGCGGGCGGATTTGCGGGAACAAATATATCAGCAGGCTCTTGATGAGGTCGCGAGGCTGAACAAGGTTATGCCCGGATCGGACTACCACGTCCGCAATGTTGATTTTGTTCAGATATATCCGATGCAGACTATGGATGCGGCCTCTCGCCCGATGATGATGAAATCCGCCGCAGCGGAGTCCGCCCCGGCGCCCGAGGGCGGGGCAGAACTTCTGGTTTCCGTCAAGCAGTCTGTTTCGGCCCGGGTAATGCTTGGGCGTTCAGACCAGCCAGCCCCCAAGCAGGAGTAAGATGACGAAACAGCTTTTTTGCTTTGGCCTTGGCTTTACGGCACGGCAGATAGCGGCGGATTTCCCGGAATGGCGGGTGATGGGCACAGGCCGGTCACCCGCGACAGGAGCGGAAATGGGCCCGCTCCCTCTTTACCCTTTTCGCCGTGATCAGCCGCTGGCGGATTTCCCGGATATTGCGGCGGAAGTGAGCCATATTCTGCTCTCGATCCCGCCGGACGATCTTGGCGATCCGGTCTATGACGTGATGAAAGAGCAGATATTGCGCCTGCCGAACCTGCAATGGATCGGCTATCTCTCAACGACAGGCGTCTATGGCGACCTTGATGGCGGCTGGGTTGATGAGGAAAGCCCGTATAACCCCTCCGGCAGGCGCGGAGAAAGGCGAATGCAGGCGGAGCAGGCCTGGCGCGGCCTTCATGAAACCAGCGGATTGCCGCTGCATATTTTCCGGCTGCCGGGAATTTACGGCCCTGGCCGGAATCAGCTTGTGTCCCTCAAAAACGGGAAAGCCCGTCGGATTGCGAAGCCGGGACAGGTGTTTTCGCGCATCCATGTTGCCGATCTTGCCGCGATCCTTGTGGCGTCGATGAATAACCCCAATCCGGGCGCAATTTACAATGTGGCCGACGACGAGCCGGCGCCGCCTCAGGATGTCGTCAGCCATGCAGCGGCCCTGCTTGGGGTAACGCCACCGC
The DNA here is from genome assembly GCA_040880045.1 of Sneathiella sp. Classification (GTDB taxonomy): domain Bacteria; phylum Pseudomonadota; class Alphaproteobacteria; order Sneathiellales; family Sneathiellaceae; genus Sneathiella. The sequence continues at coordinate 10,870 of JBBDJF010000063.1, read as the reverse complement.
CACTGATTGATTTTGAGGAGGCCGATTTAAGCCCTATGGCCCGGAGCTTCTATTCGGATAGCAAGCGTGTAAGAAACACCAAGATCAAGTCGGAGCTTGGGGTTTCCCTCAAATTCCCTACATACAGGGAAGGTCTGGCGGCTTTGCTTCGCGCAGAAACCCGTATATGATTATTCCTTGAACTGTAAATTGGACCGCCGGGATGGATCGGTAGATGGCACGAACGAAATGCTTTAATCGCGAAGAGGCACTGGACAAGGCGATACAGGCTTTCTGGGCGAAAGGCTATGAAGCGACCTCTATTCAGGACCTCGTCGATTGCATGGGCATTAATCGCGGCAGTCTTTATGATACCTTCGGCGACAAGCATCGCCTGTATCTGGCGGCACTGGACCAGTATGGTACGGGCGCGCTGCTGCGTACGGATGTCCTTCGGCAGGAAGGCAACCCGCGCGAGATCCTCTCAAGGTTCATGTATGTTTTCACACAAAAGCAGGTGATGGATCTTAAACGCCGGGGCTGCTTCATGACGAATGCCGCTGTTGAACTCTGCTCCCGCGATGATGAATGTGCGGAAAGGGTCCGTATTTTCTTTGAGGATATGGAAGCTGCCCTTAAAGAGCTGATTGCGCGTGGCCAGCGTGAAGGAGAATTCAGAACAAAACGGGACGCGGCATCGCTTGCCGCCTTTTTCGTGGGTGTGATGCAGGGTATTCGAGTCATCGGCAAGGTTAACCCGAATGAAGCAATGCTTCGCCCGATGGTGGATGTGGCCTTGACGGTTCTCGACGGCGAATGACCGAGCTTGGGGTAAATCTTTGGGCGGCGGTGTTTCAGACGGTGTCTTTCCTGTGCCTGATGGCAATACCCTGGACAGATGGAAGGCTGCGCTGGCTGGTAGGGTTGCTGGCCGCTTCGGGTATTATCCTGATACTGGCCTTTCAGTTTTATATCGGTGTCGAGAAAAATGATTACGGTCTTGGCGCGGACCTGATGATTGTCACATTGGCGAATGCCGCGCTTTATCTGGCAATCAGCTGGGGCGTTGAGCGTGTGTTCCGCCTGTTTCTGCTCAAGCGCCGGAAAGACGGACGCCCTCCCTCCTCATGATCCGGAAATAATATGCATAATCAGGGCCTTCGCTTCGGGCGTGTCCCATTCCGCCGGCCCGACAAGACGTCCGATTTCCTTGCCCTGCCTGTTCAGGATAATGCTGGCCGGCAGACCGAAGACTCCTGCGCTCCGACCTGATTTGACTGTCTTGTCATTGAGTGCGGCCAGATGCTGAATGCCGAGCTTGTCAAAGAAGCTTTGCACTTTCTCCATACCCTGTAGGTCCTGCCCGATGGCGAGCACTACAAAATCGTCGCCACCAAGGGCCCCTTGCAAACGATCAAGGCTCGGCATTTCCTCGCGGCAGGGTGCACACCATGTCGCCCAGAAATTCAGCAAAATGACCTTGCCCTGATAGTCGGAAATATGCTCCCGTTCTCCGGTTGCATTCAGGAAAGTGAAATCCTTGAACGGGCGCGGCGCTTCATTCGGGGCAAAATTCTCCATCTCGCCGGTCAGCAATGCGCTCAGATTTTCAGAGAAAGCTGTTGATGTTCCCGCCACAAGCCCTGTAAATGTAAGCAAGAACAGCAAGCCTGTGAATTTCATGGGTCTGGTCATTATAGTCGTCTTACGTCCAATTGTTATAAAGCGAGCCCGAGAATGAGCGCAAACGAGCTTTGGGGTGGCAGATTTGCCAAAGGCCCCGCCGAAATTATGGAACGGATCAATGCCTCCATTGACTTTGACCGTCGGCTCTACGCCCAGGATATAATGGGTTCGATGGCACATTCCAGTATGTTGATGGACCGCAATATCATTTCCAAGCAAGATGGCCAGAAAATTCAGGATGGATTGCAGACAATTCTTCGTGAGATCGAGGCCGGGAATTTCAAGACGGATCCGGCGCTTGAGGATATCCATATGCATGTGGAGGCACGCCTGCGTGAACTGATCGGCGATGCGGCAGGACGCCTGCATACCGCGCGGTCGCGCAACGATCAGGTGGCGACGGATTTCCGGCTCTGGGTGCGCGATACCATGGACCATCTGGATGGGGAACTTGCTGATCTGCTGGACGCGCTGCTCGACCAGGCGGAAGCAGAGGCTGATACCGTCATGCCGGGCTTCACCCATTTGCAGGCGGCGCAGCCCGTCACTTTTGGACATCATATGCTGGCCTATGTCGAGATGTTTGCGCGTGATCGCGGTCGGTTACGGGACGCGCGGGTGCGGCTCAATGAAAGCCCGCTCGGCTCGGCGGCGCTTGCCGGAACGTCCTTTCCCATCGACCGGGAGATGACGGCGAAGGCGCTTGGCTTCGCCCGGCCGACGGCCAATTCGCTGGATGGTGTGTCGGACAGGGATTTCGCGCTGGAGTTTTTGAGCTTCGCCTCCATCTGCTCCATGCATCTATCGCGCCTTGCGGAGGAGATCGTCATCTGGTCGAGCGCGCAATTCCGGTTCGTTGAATGCTCTGACAGTTTCTCGACGGGCTCTTCCATCATGCCGCAGAAGAAAAACCCGGACGCGGCGGAACTGATCCGCGGCAAAGCGGGGCGAAGCGCAGGCGCGTTCACCAGCCTCCTGATGATGATGAAGGGCCTGCCGATGACCTATGGAAAGGACATGCAGGAAGACAAGGAGCCGGTGTTCGATGCCGCGGACAACCTGCAGCTCTGCCTCGCCGCCATGAGCGGGATGATCCGCGATATCCAGGTGAACGGGGACGTGATGACGGCGGCCTCCGGCGCGGGCTTTACGACAGCGACGGACCTTGCCGACTGGCTTGTGCAGAAACTCGATATGCCCTTCCGGCAGGCGCATCATGTGACGGGCACTCTTGTAAAGCTTGCCGAAGACAACAAATGTGGGCTTGAAGATCTGTCGATTGACCAGATGCAATCTGTGGAGAACGGTATCACGGAGGATATATATAAGGTGCTTGGCGTTCAGAATTCCGTCGCGAGCCGCGTGAGTTATGGCGGCACGGCGCCCACGCGGGTTCGCGAACAGATTACGCGCTGGCGGAAAATTCGGGCTGAGGAAGGGAGCAAGAAATGAAACGCTCATTCATGACGGTGCTTGTTATCCTGCTCACGGCTTTCTCGATTGCTGCTTGCGGGGTAAAGAGCGCGCCCAAATATTCCCCGGATGCACCAAAATCCGAGCTTAAAAAAAGCTGATTTTAACAGATTGTCGAGACATGGATCATTTCATTTATAAGAATGGCGAGCTTTATGCCGAGAATGTTCCCTTGCGCGCCATCGCGGAGGCGGTAGGGACACCCTTCTACTGCTATTCCACCGCAACGCTGGAGCGGCATTACAAGGTTTTCTCCGGCGCGTTTGACGGGGCGAATGCGCTTGTCTGCTATGCGCTGAAAGCTAATTCCAATCAGGCAGTCATCCGGACGCTTGCGGATATTGGTTCTGGCGCCGATGTCGTTTCCGAAGGAGAGCTTCGACGCGCGATCGAAGCGGGTATTCCGCCTGAAAAAATCGTTTTTTCAGGGGTTGGCAAGAAGCCGGAGGAAATGCGCTACGCGTTGGAGGTCGGCATCCATCAGTTCAATGTGGAATCCGAGCCTGAAGTCCATTTACTGAGTGAAATTGCAAGCAGCATGGGTCTGAAGGCGCCCATTACGTTTCGCGTCAACCCGGATGTGGATGCCAAGACCCATGCCAAAATCTCGACCGGTAAGGCAGAGAACAAGTTCGGCGTGCCCTGGCAGGATGCGTCCCGCATCTATGCCGAAGCGGCGGCACTCCCGGGGATTGAGATCAAGGGCGTCGATGTGCATATCGGATCGCAGCTCACTGACCTTGAACCATACAAAAATGCGTTTAACCGCGTACGGGAACTGGTCCAGCAGCTTCGAAGCGAAGGGCACGACATCACCCGCGTCGATCTTGGTGGTGGCCTCGGCATTCCCTATGACACCAATATCCCGCCCGCCCCGACGGCTTACGCCGCTGTCGCTCTGGAGGCAATCGGTAACCTTGGATGCCAGATTATTTTTGAGCCGGGCCGCCTGATTGTCGGCAATGCGGGGGTGCTGGTCTCCGAAGTGATTTATGTGAAACAGGCGACGCAGCGAAAGTTTGTCATTCTGGATGCGGCGATGAATGATCTGATTCGCCCGGCCATGTATGACGGTTATCACCATATCGACCCAATTCGTGAAGATCAGAAAAAGGGCACCTATGCGCCCGCGGATGTAGTCGGACCGGTGTGCGAGACAGGGGATACTTTCGCCCGCGAGCGCGAAATGCCCCAGCTTGCGCGCGGAGATTTGGTCGCCTTTCGAAGCGCCGGGGCCTATGGCGCGGTGATGGCGTCCACCTACAATACCCGGCCGCTGGTCCCCGAGGTTCTGGTGAAAGGCGATCAATATGCGGTGATCAGGGCGAGACCGAACTTGGAAGCCTTGCTGAAACTTGATATACTGCCATCGTGGCTCGAGGGGTGAATCGAGGATGAATGCAGCGTCGCAACGACACAAGTGACAATGGATATGGATTAGGGTTCGAAATTCGCATCCTGCTTGCCGAAGTCAACCTCCTGCTGGAGGAGGTATGGCGACGCGGTCGGCTTTTCTTTTGCATTGCGGGCCTTTTCATTGGTCTCTCGCTTCTTGATATCTGGTCCTATTCGGCGAACTGGCTGCATATTCTTGCCCTGATCCTGTTTGTGGCAGGTGCGTTTTATACGCTCTTTCAGGCAGCGAGGAAATTTGAACGTCCGACACGCAAGCGGGCGCTTCGTTATCTTGAGCAGCGCAATCAGCTGGACCACCGGCCCCTGCAATCGCTTGGAGCATCTTCAGAAGCGGAGAAAGTCAACAATACATCATCCAACCTGATGTGGCGGATTTACCAGAAAACGCTTCGCCGAAGTCTGGTCGGCCTGAAAGTGGGCGGACCGCGCCTTGATATGGGAATTGAGGATAACTATGGCTTTCGGGCAATTGTCATCCTTCTGCTGGTGGCCGCCTTCATCGTTGCCGGCCCGCGCTCGACAGAACGGTTATATGCCGCTGTGACACCGACAATTGTTGCACCGGCAGTCCCCACCAATGTTACTGCCTGGATTACACCGCCAGCCTATACCGCCCAGGCCCCCATCCTGCTCTCCCAGCCGGAAAATAAGGACGGGGAAATAAAAACATACGTTGTTCCGGCGCAAAGCGGTTTCATTGCACATGTTTTTGGCAGTGAAGGTGAGCCTCCCGTCCTGATTACGGGAGAGGAGCGGCAGGAATTCTCCGCGATGGATGCACGGAACTTTCAGACAGATGCAACTTTTGACCAGTCAACACTTTTGAAAATCGAGAAGGACGGGGAAATAATCGCAAGCTGGCAATTGAATACCGTAGCGGATGAAGTTCCGACCGTGAGTATTCTGGATGAGCCGAAAGTGACGGAAAGATCCGCCTTCAACCTCCAATATCAGGCTCTGGATGATTATGGCGTGCAGAATATCGGCGGTGAGATTACCCGTGACAATGCAGAAGGCAGGATTGATCTGGCGCTGCCGACGCCCGGGCGCGGCTCCAAGCGGATCGTGGGTAAGAGTTACCACGAGTTGACGTCTCATCCCTGGGCGGGATTGCCTGTAAAGCTGACGTTATTTGCGGAAGATCAGCTCGGCCAGCGAGGGTTTTCAGAAGCGCTGAATTTTGTCCTGCCGGAGCGGACCTTTACTCATCCGGTGGCAAAGGCACTGATCGAGCAACGTAAGAAGCTGGTTACCGGGCCTGAAGACAGCAGGACGGATGTTGCGCTTGTGCTGCAAATGATCGCCAGCCTGCCCGAAAGCTTCAACAATGACGTGACGGTCCAGCTGTCGTTATCGACGGCACGCGCGATGCTGGTCAATGGAGAAAGCCAGAAATCCATTGATGAGGTTGTGGAGATTCTCTGGGATACGGCGCTTCATCTAGAAAATGGCGATCTGTCGATGGCGGAGGCCGCACTCAGAAAGGCGCAGGAAGCATTGATGGAGGCGCTGAACAGCGATGCCAGCGACGCTGAAGTTAAACGGCTTGTGGAGGAACTGCGTGCCGCCATGGAAAACTTCCTTCAGGCGCTGGCCCAGCAGAGCCCGCCGATGGATAATCAGGCGGCTGGTGATCCGAACAGTCAGGATCAGTTTATTGAATCGCAGGACCTGCAGAAGTTGCTGGACCGCATTGACCAGTTTGCACGTGGCGGGGCACGGGATGCGGCGCGGCAACTGCTGAGCGAACTACAGAATATTATGGAGAATTTGAAATCTGCGGAAGCCCGTCCGCCCTCGGCCGGACAGCAGGAAGCGCAGCAAATGCTCAACGAGCTCGGAAAACTGATGCAGAGGCAGCAGGAGTTGCTCGATCAGACTTTCCGAAAATCACAGGGACGGCAGCCGCAACAGGGCAATCAGCCCGGCCAGAACGGTCAGCAACCGCAAGACGGTCAACAACCGGGGCAGCAGGGACAACAAGGCCAACAGGGCCAGCCCGGGCAACGTGGAAATCTTCAGGATCTCGCCGAAGTGCAGGAGGCGCTTCGCCAGATGCTGGGTGAAATGATGGGACGGATTGGTGAGAATGGTGAAATCCCTGAAGCATTGGGTCGTGCGGAACGATCCATGAATGACGCCCGCGGGGCATTGGAACAGGGGCAGGGACAATCCGCCTTGCAATCCGAAGGCGAGGCCCTTGAAAATCTGCGTCAGGGGACGGAATCGCTGGCCCAGCAGATGATGGAGAACGGGCAGGGACAAGGGCCGCAGTCGGCCGGGCCCGGCCAGCCCGGGCAGGGGCGTGATCCGCTCGGACGACCCCTGGAAAACGACGGTAGCCAGGGCCAGAATGCGGGCAATGCGGCTATGCGCGGTGAGGCAAATGGTTTCAACAAAAGCCGGTCGATCCGTGACGAGGTTCAACGACGGCTCTCCGATCCTGCCCGCAGCATGCTTGAGCGGGATTATCTCAAACGCCTGCTCGATATTTTCTAAGCCGCCCGCAAATTCTGTTAAAGTCCCGCCTATGACCCAGGATCATCCGTTCGCACAGTATGTCCGCATTCTCGGCAAAGGGCCGAAGATGTGGCGTGACATGACATTTGACGAAGCCCGGGCGGCCATGAACATGGTGCTCGAGGGAGCGGTGGAACCCTTGCAGCTTGGCGCGTTTCTCCTCCTGTTGCGTCGCAAGGGGGAAACGGGCGAAGAGCTTGCCGGAATGGTCGCCGCCGCCCGTGACCATTTTCTTGAAAAGGATGTCACGGCGCGAGTCGATTTCGACTGGCCCTCCTACGCTGACCGGCATCGTCAGCAACCCTGGTTTATTCTCTCGGCAATTCTTCTCGCCGACCAGGGACATAAAATCCTGATGCACGGGATTGAAGGCTACGCGTCGGGTTATGCACCAACCTGTCCGGCGCTGGAAGTTTTCGGCATCCCGCAATCGGGGACTTTGTCTGATGCGGCGGTGACACTCCAGAACGAAAACCTCGTTTATCTGGGACTGGAGAATTTCTGCCCGTCCGTGCAATCAATGTTCGAGCTTCGCCCGCTTTTCGGTGTTCGCACGGCGGTGAATACCTTTGGGCGCGATCTTAATCCCTTTGGTGCGCGGCTTCAGCTTCAGGGGGTGTTTCACCCCCCCTACAAGGCGCTTCATCTGGAGACAATCAAGGCCCTCGGGCAACCGAACAGCTATATTTTCAAGGGCGGCGGCGGTGAAGTGCAACGCAATCCGATGAAACCTGCTCTGGTGGACGCCATTATTGATGGTCGCGCAGAAGTTCAGGAATGGCCCGCGATGACCGACCAGAGTGTCTATAAATGGCGGGCGGAAGATCTTTCGCCTGCCGAACTTCTCCGCATGTGGCAGGGAAAGCTGGATCTGCCGGTCCCGGAACTTGCAATCATCGGTACGCTTGCCTTTGCCCTGAAGCTCGCCGAACCGGCGCTTGATTTTGCGGGCGCCGAGGCGCGTGGGCGGGAAATCTGGGAAAATCGCGATAAAAGACGCTTCGGCTAGAACCCGATCCGCTCAGTTATCTTATTCATGCCACCAAAGGTCTGGTGAGGTCCCCCAGAAAGATGGTGTCGACGGTAGCCTGATTTCCGGCCAATAGGCGAGCCATTGCCGGTCCGTGAAATAGAGCGGGATGACATAATATCCCCAAAGCAGGACCCGGTCGAGGGCGCGCGTGGCGGCAACAAGCGTATTTCGCGTTGTCGCTGTCGCAATCATTTCAATCAAACTGTCGACGGACGCGAGGCGGATGCCCGGATAATTGCGCGTACCGGGAGTTGCGGCGGCATCACGGCTCCAATAGAAGGCCTGCTCGTTTCCCGGCGAAAGGGATTGTCCCCAGCTGTTTATGATCATGTCAAAATCATAGCTGGTCAGGCGGTTCTGGTAGCTCGCCGTGTCGATCTGGCGGATCATGCTCTGGATGCCAAGCGTATTAAGGTTTCGCTGAAAAGGTGAGATAAGCTTGATGTAATCATTATTGTTTACAAGAAACTCAATTGTGAAGGCCTGCCCCGTTGCCTGATGGCGGAGGACACCTGCTTCGATACCATAGCCTGCATCTGCGAGTAGTTGTTGCGCGCGGCGTAAATTTTCACGTGACCGGCCCGATCCATCCGTTTTTGGAAGGCGAAATTCGTCATTGAACACAGCACCGGGAAGTTCCGCAGCGAACGGGCTAAGTAATTCCCGCTCTGCTGCCGTTATCGGACCGGTTGCTGCAAGCGGGGAATTTTCAAAAAAACTATCCGTACGCTGGTAAAGGCCATGCAGAATATTGGCATTGACCCATTCAAAATCGAAGGCAAGGTTCAGCGCCTCACGTACGCGACGATCGCTGAACTTGTCCCGCCGGGTATTGAAAACGAAAGCCAGCATCGGTGCCGGAATACGGAGCTTTGGTGTAGCCTTCTGGAAACCGTCAAGGGTTTCAGACTGGCGATCATATGCGTTGGCCCATTTGGCGGCATTATTTTCGAACCGGGCATTAATATCGTGGGATTTGAACGCTTCAAGCGCAACATCGTCATCGCGGAAATAGTCGTAGATTATTCTGTCGAAGTTAAAGCGTCCTTTGTATTGCGGCAGATCCCAGCCCCAGAAATTCTCATCGCGCCGATAGACGATCCGTCGCCCGGCCTCGACCTCCTCAATGAGGTAGGGCCCGGAGCCGGGAATAGGGGTAAGTGAGGATTTTGTGAAGTCGAGGTCCGTGAAGGCGGATTTTGGCAGAACACTCATTAACCCTATGATCAGGGGCATTTCAAAACGACCCTCTTCCTCAAAATCAAACCTGACCGTCCTTGGCCCAAGGATCTCCGCATTCGTCACCTTGCGATAAAAACTTTGCACATTTGGTCGGCCGTCATCGCGCAATGTCTTGAAAGAAAAAAGCACGTCTTTCGCTGTGATTGCATCGCCATTGGAAAAATGCGCTCTGGGGTCAAGATGAAAGATGATCCAGCTCCGGTCGGGAGCGACTTCGATTGATCTGGCGATATTGGCGTACAGTGTAAAGGGTTCGTCGCGGGAGCGGTCCAGCAGGGACTGAAAGACATCACCGAGTCCGCGCGGACTGACCCCCTTCAACAGAAAGGGATTAAGGCTGTCAAAACTGCCGATTGCACTTAGCCGGAGACTGCCGCCGACCGGGGCCGCCGGGTTCACGTAATTGAAATGCCGGAAGTCAGCAGCATACTTGGGTGTGCCATGCATGGCGATGGCATGTTGCTCCTCTGCGCCGGATGTATTCACTATGCCGATACTCAGGATCAGCGCTATCAGGAGGAAAACAGGATGTTGTTTCATATAGAACTACGCGGCCTTACTGCGAATAATTTCAGCGAGCTTATCCACCAAATATGGCATTTCTTCCTCTGATGTACCCGCAAAACCGAGGATCAGGCCATTCTGGTTGGTTGGCAGGTTATAGAAGCCGGAAAGCGCCCGGACCAGCATTCCTCTCCCGGCGGCTTCACGCTCAATTTCCTTGTCCTGAATTTCGGGCGGCAAATAGGCGACCAGGTGCATGCCCGACCCTTGTGCATCCACCTGAAGGATGGAACCGAGTTTTTCTCGCAGCAGTCGAACGAGAGACGTCTGGCGGGCCTCGTACAATAGCCGCATCCGGCGGATATGGGCCGCGAGATAGCCTTCGTTAATGAAGTCAGCAAGCGCGGCTTCCGGAACTGCGGGCGAGTGGCTGTCAATCGAGCGGCGAAGCGAAAGAAAAACATCCACCAGATCCTCCGGTACCACCATATAGCCAACCCGCAGCCCGGAAAACATGACCTTGCTCATGGTGCCGACATAGATAACCCGGCTATCATCATCCAGCCCCTGAAGGGAGGAGAGAGGCCGGCCGGTGTAGCGATATTCACTGTCATAATCGTCCTCCAGAATGAAGCGACCTTCTCTTTTCGCCCATTGGAGAAGGTCCAGCCGCCGGGCAAGGGACATGGTTTGGCCAAGCGGATACTGATGCGACGGCGAGATGCAGGCCAGGCGCGCATCGGGAGCGAGCTTGCGGGCCTGTTCAAGTGAAAAGCCTTCCTCATCCACAGGCACGGATACGGGATGGGCTCCTGCGCCCAGAATGGATTCGCGGATGCCCGGATATCCTGGCTCCTCCATCCAGATTGAATCTCCGGGCTCCGCGAAGGCACGCACCACCAGATGGATTGCCTGCTGGGAGCCGGAAAGAATAACCACCTGATCGGCATGGCATCGCACGGCGCGGGTTTGCCCAAGATGGGACTCAATGGCCTCACGCAGGACCTTCGCGCCGCC
>JBBDJF010000062.1:0-24560 GCA_040880045.1 Sneathiella sp. | reverse complement strand
AATCTCACGCTCATCAAACCCTATGACAATTACTTTGTGATTTCCGGTCAGGGAACAGTCGGTGTTGAAATCGCCGAACAGCTTGAGAGGCAAAAACTTCGCGCTGATATCTGCGTCGCCCCGGCCGGTGGCGGTGGCCTGATCGCGGGGACATCCCTCGCTCTTCGGGAACTCAGCCCGGCGACAAAATCCTACGCGGCTGAGCCGGAATTCTTTGACGACACCTCCCGGTCGCTGGCGCTTGGCAACCATGTCACCAATGAGGGTGGCCACCACAGCATCTGCGACGCCATTGTCACGCCGACCCCCGGTAAAATCACTTTCGGGATTAACCGGCTGACGCTGTCAGGCGGCCTAGTGGTCAGCGATGACGAAACGAAGGCGGCCATGCGCGCCGCCTTTCACTATTTCAAATGCGTGATTGAACCGGGCGGCGCGGTCGCCCTTGCCGCACTTCTCTCAGGAAAACTGGATATTCATGGCAAAACGGTTGTTGCCGTCGCATCCGGCGGAAATGTCGACCCGGCGCTTTACAGTGACATCCTGAAAGAAGCCGATCAGTAGGTCGTCCAGAATTGCCCGTTCTCAAGCTTTTCACGATAACCGGTCATGAAGGATTCAAGCTGGCCAACCTGCGCAATCACTGTTGCCCGTTGCCGGAAATCCGTTTCTGACGGATCGTTTTGCTCCGTAATCAGGTCAAAGGCCACCTGGTCCGGCGTTCCCTCCATCCGGTCGAGATATTTCGCCCGCATTCTCTGAATGCCGGACTTGTCATCGGACAGGTTTCGGGCGACCGCCAGCTGCATGATCCGTTGCCGGTCAAGCCGCTCAAAATCAGTTTGCCCGCCGCCGCCATTGCCGATCAGCTTCTCGATCGCCGGAATGGCCTCGTCCCAGTTTTTCGATTTCCAGTGAATTTCCGCCCGCAGCTCATCCGCCTCAATACTGCGATCTGACGCGATGATGGCAAGGGCTTCCTTGTAATGCTGCAATCCGGCCTGCGCCCGCGCTTCAATATACAACCGCTCCTTTTTTGCTTCCGGCGGAAGTTGACGCCAGCGGGTATCATAGAGAACCCGCAAGGCTTCCTCGGGCTTGTTGTTCCACAGATGGATAATGGCAAGCTTGGTGCCCGCATTGGCTTTTTCCAGCCCTTTCAGGCGGAAACTGACCTGATGCTCCAGAAGCTGGGCCGCCTGCTCCAGCAAATCAACGCGGGTAAGCCGGTCCGCCAGTATCTGGATCATCTTGTCGCCCCGATCACCGACAGGGGTCAGTTCGCGATATTGGTAATAGATCGCCAGCGCCTTGATTGGCGGCAGGTCGTCCGCGCCGCCGTCGAGGAACAGTTCGGCGAAGAGATCATTCATCTTCCGCCCCAGATCCCGCGAATAGGGGGATTCCGGGAAATGACGGACGATGCGTTTGTAGGTTTCCAGCCCGTTGCCGATCTGGCCCGTAGCCACATACAGATCCCCGAGCCGCTTCTGGACATCGACTTCCAGTTCATCACCACGCCAGGCGAAATCGAGCTTTTCAAGCTCGGCAATTGCCTGTTCCGGCGTGATCAGCTTGGCAACCAGATCGACATTGATCTTGTCGAAACGCGCCCTTTCGGTAACCGGACGATAACCGACTTTGATGGCATCGGTAAATTTGGCGGCGGCCGTCGGAAAGTCGCTGATATGGAAGGCAAGAACGCCCTCAAGATATGCTTTTTCTGCTTTTTGCGCCTTTGTTTGCGGTGCCGTCACCTGTTCAAGGACCTGCTTTGCAAGGTTCACATCGACATTCTCCAGCGCCGCTCGGGCCCGGAGCAGGCGAAAATGATCGGCCCATTCCTTCGCATACACATCGAAAGCGGGCGCGGAGTAGTTCAGTTCCTGCGCGGCACGCTCCCAGTTTTCAAGACCCGCCGAAACCGCACCGCGCCACGGCGCGACCTCCACATCGCCTTCAAAATCAGCATGATAGAGGTTAATCCCCGCCGCGTCATAGCGATGCATCCCTAGTTCGGCAAGGCCATTCAGCAGGCGAAATTCCCGAACCTTCTCGATCTTCGAATAATGCCGGTTCAATTCCGCCAGGACACCAAGCGCCTCGGCATAGTATTTATGGCCAATAAAGTATTTGGCGAGCGCTATATTCGCATCCCGCTGTTCCTTCTTGGGCGCCAATGCCGCTGCGTTCTGCAGTTCCTGCTTGCGAAGATTAAAGAGAAGCGGATTGATCTGCCGCCATTCCGCCAGCCTGACGAATTGCGCCTTCTCGATATCGGGGGTCGGATAGATTTCCTCACCGGGTTTCTTCGCAACATCCCGAGGTTCATTCTTCGCCGCCGCAAACTCGTTGGAAATCGCGGTGATGGCGAGACCGTTCTGTTCCCGTCCGATGCGAATATCTGCAGAGATGGATTTGAGCGCGATGCCCTGCAGCGTTGGCAGGATCGTTATGCTATTGAAAATACGTGCATCCGGAATGCCCCAGCCCGCCGCATTCAACGGTATCGCCACAAGTTCATCCTGTGAAGTGGGGTCGGTAAAGCGGATTTCCCGGCCATTGTTCACCGCCGGAATAAACGCCCTGAATTCCGACGCGGAAATACCCTGGGTCTGGATGCCGAGCGGATGGGTCACGACCGGTTGCGTATCCAGTTGAAAATCAACCTGCCATTCCTCATTGACCTTGTTGACAATCGGCTCATATCCCTCGCGAAAATTAAACCGGAGGAGTGTTGCGGCTTCTTCATCCAGCTGCCGGGCACTGGTGACAAGGAATTTATACGGGCCGGAGAGATTCGTGAAATCCACCTCGATTGGCTGATCGAAAACCACCCAATGTGCCCCGCCACTTTCGAACATGGCCATGGCCACCGGTTTATCCCATGGAAAAATCAGGCGGAACCCGTCTTTCAGGTTCGCGATTTTCACTTTGAGCCTGGCTTCCTGCGGCACCCGCACCGGATTCACCACGACAGGCGCCACTTCAATGACATCAGGGTCATTCTTTACTTCAGGAAGAACGATTGTCTCCTCCTTTGGCGGCTCGATCATTGCCGGTTTCTTCTCAAGCAGGGGATCCAGAACAATTGTCGGGCCAATGGGCGCCATTGCCGAACCGGACGCAAGCGGCGTAAAGGTTCCGGGCACTTCATCAGGCTTTACTGCCGCCTTGACGATATCTGTGTTCGCAATAGGGCTCGGGGCGGCAATTTCTGTTGCGCGGGTATCGACAGGCTCTGGCGATGGCTCTACAGGCGCCGCTTCCGTTTTCTGCGCGGCCTCAATTACCGCCACCGGCTTCTCCCTGATCATCGCATTCGCGCTGGTGATTGTCTTTTCCTCGACAATTTCCCCAGCCGTCGTTTCCTCTTCCTTTTCCGCCTGCTTGACAGTCTCCGTCTTTACGACGGGTGCCGCGACGGGCGGTTCAGGGTTGACTTCCGCCACTTTTGCAGGGGCAGGCTTTTCCGCGACCGGCTTGGCCACTTCTGCGCCCTTGCGAATGTCAAAAACAATGCTTTTCTCGTTACGAAAGCTGCTCGTGATGCTGTTTGGCGGAAGGGTGACCGTGACTTGTGTCTTGCCATCACTCTCCGCCAGGGAGGCGGCTTTTGCAAATACCAGCGGATCGTTGTTGATAACACCCAGATTCATCTTTGCCCGGCTCTCGAAGGTAATCACCAGCTTGTCGTCCGCCGTCCGGCTGCTGTAGCCGGTATTCGCGGTGGGCCAGTCAAACACGATACGGCTAAAATCCGCATGGTCGCCGCCTCTCACGCGAACGGGAACGGCGTCCGCCGAAGACGTTTCAGACTGCTGGGCGGCCGCCTTTCGCAGTTCAAGAATAACCGCCGTGCCATCACTTTGCGATGCAAGGCGGATATCCCCTTTCAAGGGAAAGCGGATGGATTGCTGCCCTTCAAGGAATTCGCCCTTACCGACATATTTTTCAAGAACAGTCGAGGCCGCCCCGAGGTTGGCGTCAAACGGCGCTGTGAAGCGGATATAGAGATAGCCGCCTTCAACTTCCGTGCTGAATTCCGGCGCGCTTTCCCAATTGAACACAAGCCGACCGACGCCGTCCTTGTCCGCGGCGGTTACCGTTACCGGAGCCGCGGCCAGCGCTTCCCCCCCGAGGAAGGTGATCACCAGAGCGCATAGCAGAACCAGCTGCCGTACCGCTTTCCCGAACATATATCTTGATCCAATACTCATACTACTGTCCTCGACCCTCGGCTTCCTGCACAACGATGTCCACGCGTCGTGCCAGCACATATTTTCTTTCCTTATCGTCCACCAACGCCAGTTCACTGAAACGGGAATCCGCCATGCCGAAAACCCGGATCGGATAGATATATCCGGCGATTTCAAGCTCCTTCGCCACGGAAAGCGCCCGCGCCAGAGAAAGCGCCCAGTTATTATGATATTTCGCTGTCGGCGAGGTGATCGGATCCGGGTCCGAATGGCCGTATACCTCTATCCGGTTGTTGATATGACGAAGCGTACTGCCGATCATGTCGATTATCTCGGCAACGCTATCGCTTTCCTTTTCCGTCCCCGGCTGGAAGAAATCCTGACCGGCAAGCGAGATCACCAGCCGCTCATTGGCCCGGAATATTTCGACATTGGCGAGCAGCGGGCTCTGCTGCATCTTACCGTTGAGAATATGCTCCAGATAGGAAAGATCGATGGCTTTCGGCTCATTGATCATCGCCATGTTTTTTTCCGCTTCACCCGTCTTGGTCACAAGATCGGTGATATCGCTCATCTTGTTGCCGAAGGTTTCCGTCAAGGTCTGCCATCTGTCGACCTTGATTTCACTCATCGAGAACAGCAACACAAAAAACGCCAGCAACAGCGCCAGCAGATCGGCGAGCGACGTCATCCAGACATTGCTGCCGTTCCGCTCTTTACTGCCCTCGGGGAAAAGAAAATTCATTCCTCCGACGCCTCCGGGCGGAACTGATGTTCAAGCGAGGGACGCAGGAAAAAGCTGAAATGCACCAGCCCGGCATCGCCTGCGGCCATCCCGATGGAAAGATTTCGTGACGGAACTCCCTTCTTCATCAGGGTCGCGGCGAGATAGCTCGCCCGTTGCGCCGCGATATCATCGGCCACATCGGCAAGGGCTGGCAAGGTAATGCCCGTACCGATCAGGATTTCAAGATCCGTTGCCGCATTGCCATTGCGGGAAATAAGGGTTGCGGCGACATCATCAATAAAGGTGTCAAGCGTGTCGCGAAGCTCCAGGCTGCGATACGCGAAAAGCTGCCGCAGGGGGACGGAGAACTGAAGCCGCGTCCCGTCCCGGGACGTATGTATCTCGACAAGCGGAACGGCGGTCTCAAATACATTTTTGAGTTTGGCGTGAAAGGCCTGGGTGCCCTGCTCCTCCCCGGAGAGTTTTCTCTGTCGCTCGGCCGGGGTATCGCGCGACAGGCCGTTAAAGGCGACCTTTACGCTGCCAAGGACTGTCCGCACGCGATCTTCCTGCATAACGGATATGGAATGAAGGAAGATAAAAAAGGCCAGCAGCAGCAGATAAAGCGAGACAAAAATAACGGAATTGGCGGTCTTTTCCACCGCCGGTCCCGTCATTGGCTCGATCATGTCGATTACTACCGAATTTTTATTGTCCGCCTCGGTTACCAAATTTTCGCCTATCCGTTCAATTGCGCCATGTTCCGGCGCTTCAAGATAGGCAAATTTTACCTGCCAATGGTTAATCAGCCGTAAAGGGCGCCCGTTAAATACAGATTATCCGTAAAAGAAATAATGCCTGTAAAAGGCATTATCCCTTTTCGTCTTCCGTGCCCGGAAGTTGTCGACGTGTCGCCAGCTCAACAGTCAGTTTATTGGCCCGATCGTTGCTCATGGAGGCGAGGATCGGCGCCATCTTGGATTCCTTGATATTGCTTGCCACATCGATCAGGATATCCATTTCAAGATTGTTGAAAATCCGCGCAGCATCTTTGGGCTTCATCTTCTCATAGATCTTGACAAGGCTTTCCATCTGCGCCTTTTCCTGCTCGTCATGCAGCTTGAGAAGGCCGTTGAGTGTGCCTTCCATCTTCTTCAGTTTCGCGATCTTTTCGTCAATCCGCGTTTCCGTCGCCTTCAACAGGTTATCGCGCATTTCCAGCTCTTCCTGCTGACGGTCAAGCTCCGTGCGGCGATCAGCCAGGCGTTGAAGTACCGCAATCTCGCTTTGTGAGAATTGACGCGTTTCCGTGGCGGGGACGGCGGC
Source organism: Sneathiella sp. (assembly GCA_040880045.1). Taxonomy (GTDB): domain Bacteria; phylum Pseudomonadota; class Alphaproteobacteria; order Sneathiellales; family Sneathiellaceae; genus Sneathiella. The sequence goes on along the minus strand of JBBDJF010000062.1, from coordinate 18,308 downwards.
AACCGTGGTCTCACCAACCGCTTCCGTTTCGGATGCAGCTTCGGTCCCGGCTTCAGTCGCCTCGGCTTCTTTCGCTGGTTCGCTCGCCTGAACCTCTGCGACCTTCACATCAAAGAGAACACCTTGCGCATCCGTCCAGACGGCACTCAGCTTGAGGCCGAATATCAGGATAAGCGCAAAGACAGTTACGGGTAAAATGCGGATATGTTTCATCATGGACTGCCCTGCCTCACGTCGACTTGGTCAACATGTCTAAAAGTTCTTTTTCCGCATCGGTACGGAATTTCTTTGGCTCTTCATGCGCAGCATCAAGGAGCACCTCGTCATCATCATCGAACAGCCCGGCGGGATCATCGTCATAGGCTCCCGTATTTTCACGTTTCGAGGATGCCGCGACATTCATCTGTAGCCGATCCGCGATGCGGGTGCTGGAGGCATTGATCAACTGAAGTTCCTCAATCAGTTCCTGGGCCTGGCTGATCTCATCCCGAAATTGCTTGCCGGTTGTCTGAGCCAGCGATTTAAGCTCATCCACCCCGACTTTCGAGCGAACAAGCGCCTTGTCAAACTCCTCCGTCAGGCGGCGCAGCTCCGAATGGGCGTCACGCATGTTCGACAGGCGTTTGTTCAGCATTGCGCAATAACCGATGGTCGCCATCAGCAATGCGATAAGAAACAGGTTCAGCAAGAAATCGAGCGGTAAAGCATCCAGCATCATTCTAACCCAAATTTCGAAGTAATTTATCGACCTTCACGGCGATATTCTGGCCCGATCGGCCCATTTTTCCCGACACCATGGAAATACCCCCACAGCGCAATGTCGTCGGGCTTTGCGGGGAGGCGTTAAACATAATGGTATCCCCTACTCCCAGTTTCAGCACGTCATTCAAGGACATCTGTTTTTCGTCAAGGACCGCCTGAATGTCAACGTCGGTTGACCAAAGTTCCGTCGCCAGATGGTTTTCCCAGATACTGTCACGGCCGAACTTCTCGCCCATGAACATCTGCAGAAGCAGTTCACGAACTGGCTCAAGCGTGGCGTATGGCAGCAGCATTTCAATGCGGCCGCCCCGATCCTCCATGTCGATCCGCAGCTTGATCAGGATTGCCGCGTTCGCCGGACGGGCGATCGTGGCGAACCGCGGATTGGTTTCAATACGTTCATGGCGGAAGTTAACGGGGCTCAAAGGCTCAAAGGCGCCAGTCATGTCGTTGAGAATAACGGATACCATCCGCTCCACCAGGTTCCGTTCAATCGTCGTATAGGGTCGCCCTTCAATACGCATGGCCGCCGTGCCCCGACGCCCGCCGAGAAGTACATCGACGATCGAATATATCAGGGAGCTTTCGACCATTATCAGGCCATAGTTGTCCCATTCCTCCGCGCGGAACACGCTGAGGATCGCCGGAAGCGGAATGGAATTGAGGTAATCCCCGAACCGGATCGAGGTGATATTATCGAGGCTGACTTCCACATTGTCAGATGTAAAATTGCGAAGCGATGTTGTCATCATCCGGACAAGCCGGTCAAACACAACCTCCAGCATGGGGAGCCGTTCATAGTTGACCAGCGCGGAATTGATGATGGCCTTGATACCGGAGTTCTCGTTGTCCCCGTTGCCATCCATGTCAAAGCCAAGGAGGCTGTCGATTTCATCCTGGTTCAGGACCCGGGTGCTGTGGCCGCTCATCGCCGCGGCGGAATCGCCTTCGTCATCGCCCGCCATTGCGGCGGCCATGTCGTCGTCACCTCCGTCACCCTCAGCGGCCATCGCGGCAGCCATATCGTCGTCACCGTCGCCACCGTCGGCGGCCATGGCGGCGGCCATATCCATTTCCCCGTCGTCTTCGGCTGCCATCGCGGCGGCCATGTCCATTTCGTCGTCGATATCAGACATTAAATTTCCTACTGTACCAGCATTTCCTTGAACAGAATGTCGCTCACCTTGACCGGGCTTATGGAATTATTTATCCGCATCAACAATTCCTCCTTGAGCCGGTATACTCCTTGCGAGCCGTTTAAATCCTCTTTACGAAGTTCGCGCAGATATACCTGGAAATTATCCATGATCCGCGGGATCAGAAGCTCCAGGTCGGCAATCACGGATTCATCTTCCAGTTCCAGTGAAACACCAAGCTTCAGGAAGCTGCTCGACGATGTGGTCGAGTTGAGGTTGACCAGCATTTCCGGCAGATCGTAAAACACGACCTTCTTGTTCATTGCGGCAGCTTTGGCCGCGATTTCCTCTTCGGTGGGTTCCGGTATATCGAACATACCGGCAAAATAGGCGCCACCGGCACCGCCACCGATCACAAGCATGGGCAGCAGAATAAAGAGAACCAGAACCTTACCGCTCAGCTTCTTCTTTTTCTTCGGCTCGCCATCTTCGCCTTCCAGCGCCTCTTCATCTATCTCGTCAACCATTGTTTCTTTCGTACCTTCGACGATCTGGATCCTGATAATGCCTTACAGAGTAGGCGGCTTTGGTTAACAAGAGGTTGAGATTGTTAAGAACTTTGGCAGAAAAGAACGATTTTTTACTCGGACATATCCTGGGCCGATAAATCGATGTCAACCGATGGGAAAATTTTGCCGCCCGCGGCCAGATCTTCGCCCCCAAATCTTCCGGAACCGCCGCAGGTGGTTTTTTAATATATTGATTTTATTGATATTTTTTTCTGGCATGCGGTCTGCATATACAGGGGCAGATCACTTTGTGCCAGAAAGGCAGAAAAAATGGAAAACGCAGTCTTTATTGGTTTGTCGCAACAAATGGCGCTGAAACGGCGCATGGATATTACCGCGAACAACCTTGCAAACGTCAATACGACCTCCTTCAAGGCCGAACATCCGTTGTTTGAGGAGTTTCTGGTTAAACGGGTGAGTCAGGACGCTGTCTCATTTGTACAGGACTACGGCAGCTATCGCGATCTGCGTGAGGGGGAATTTACCCGCACCGGTCGGCCGCTTGATATTGCAATCAGTGGCGACGGCTATTTCTCGATTGAAACGGCGGAAGGCGTTCAATATACGCGGAACGGCAGCTTCCGTCTCGATACGGAAGGTACGATCGTGACTATCAACAATCAGCCGCTTCTCGATGAAAATGGCCGGACGATCACGGTGGATGTGCAGTTTCAGGACGTTAATATCGCGCCGGACGGCACGGTGACTACGGGTCCCGGCCAGACACAGAAAATCGACGTTGTTGAATTCGACAATCCGCAAATCCTGAAGCAGGTCGGTAACGGCCTCTATGATGCGGAAGGCTTTGTACCGATCCCGGCCGATAACGTACAGATCATGCAGCGCACCCTGGAGAAATCAAACGTTCAGCCCATCCTCGAGATGACGGCGATGATCGACATCATGCGCGCCTATCAATCGGCCAAACAACTGCTGGATTCACAACATGACCTGCAGATGAAAGCCATCGAAGAAATGCCAGCGATACAATAGAAAAGGAATAAAATCATGCGAGCACTCGGTATTGCCGCCACAGGTATGTTGGCCCAGCAGCTAAACGTTGATGTTATCTCAAACAACATCGCGAATATGACGACCACAGGATTCAAGCGCCAGCGCGCGGAGTTTCAGGACCTGCTCTATCAGGATATGGAACGCGCCGGTGCGGCCTCGTCCGATGCGGGAACGATTGTCCCGGCGGGTATCCAGATCGGTGTCGGTGTTAAAACCGCCTCCGTTTACCGGATTACGGATCAGGGCGCTTTGAATGCAACCGGAAACACCTATGACCTCGCCATTCAGGGCGAAGGCTATTTCCGTGTTCTTCTGCCAAGCGGCGAGGAAGCCTATAGCCGCGCAGGTTCCTTCCAGCTTAGCCCGTCCGGCGAACTGGTCACCCAGGATGGCTTTACAGTTATCCCCAGCATAACAATCCCTCAGGACGCCACCAGCGTCACCATCAACCCGAGCGGTGAAGTTGAAGTCCAGATTGATGGTCAGGTTAATCTGCAGACCGTCGGTCAGCTTGATCTTGCCATCTTCTTCAACGAAGGCGGACTGCAGCCCCTCGGTGACAGCCTCTATCAGGAAAGCACAGCCTCCGGCGCACCAACAATCGGTGTTCCGGGCTCCACCGGATTCGGCTCCCTGCGTCAGGGATATCTTGAAATGTCCAACGTAAATGCAGTGCAGGAAATCACGCAGTTGATCAGTGCCCAGCGCGCCTATGAAATGAACTCGAAAACAATCACGGCCGCAGATGAAATGATGTCCGTCGCCAACCAGCTCGGACGATAAAACCTTTCTAGAAAGAAAGAGAATGCTATGAAATATATTGCACTCGTTATAACCTTGATGGTCGCCGTTACCGCGCCGACCATCGCCATTGCCGGAGAAACGATCACCCTGCGCCGCGACATTACCGTCGAAGGCGAGCAGATCACCCTCGGGGATATCTTCACCGGTGCCGGCGAGAAGGCGGACCAGGTGATCGCCCCGGCCCCGGCCCCCGGTAAATCAACCACATTCAAGGCGATATCCGTCGCCCGATACGTTCATTCACAAGGGCTGGAATGGCGCCCGGCAACCCCGATCCGCCGTATCACGGTTCGCCGTCTGGGCTCCAGTATTTCGCAGCAGGTGGTGATTGACCATCTCCGCGCCGCTCTTGAGTATGAGACGGATCTAGACCTGTTTGAAATGAACCTCTCGACGCAGAACCTCAATATCAAGGTTGGCGCCGACCAACCGCAGACGATTTCAATCGAGAACCTCTACTACAATAAAGGTAACGGCCAGTTTTTTGCTGAAATCCTCGCTCCGGCCAATTCGGAGAACGGACAGCGGATCAGGCTCACCGGACAGGTTCACGAGCAGATCTTGATCCCGGTCCTGCGCCAGTTCAAATCCGCCGGTCAGGAAATCCGTGAAAGCGATATCGACTACAAAGCCGAGCGCGCGAGCAAGGTCAGCCGCCAGGTTATCACCGATGCGTCGATGCTGATTGGTAAGAGTCCGCGCCGCGGCGTCCGGTCCGGCGTCCCGATCAGCTTGAGCAATCTCGGCGACCCTGTCATGGTTGAAAAAGGCAAGCTCGTCTCGGTTATCCTGGAACAGGGCGGCATGTATCTGTCGGTCTCCGGCCGCACATTGGAAGCGGGCGGCGAGGATGACGTTATCCGGGTTGAAAATATCAACAGCCGCAAGATTATCCAGGCACAGGTGATCAGTGAGCAGGAAGTTCGTATCCTCACCCGTCAGCCGCAGCTGGCGTCGGCCAGCGCAATCGCAGAATAAAGGAGCACCCTATGATGATCCAGTTTAAATCCATTTGCCACCTTCTTCTGATTGTCGGCCTTGCGATTGGCCTGTCCGGGTGTAACTTCTTCAACCGCCTTGCCAATGTCGGGTCCGAGCCACCGCTTTCGAAAATCGAGAACCCTGTTGCGCAACAGGGCTATCAGCCAGTTTCCATGCCGATGCCGCGCCCCGAACCGGTGCTGCAACAGGCCAACTCGCTCTGGCGGCCCGGCTCAAAAGCATTCTTCAAGGACCAGCGCGCCAGCCAGGTCGGCGATATCGTAACGGTACTGGTCGGGATCGAGGATAAGGCAACGCTGAACAACTCAACGAATACGACGCGGGCCAGCTCGGAATCCGCGGGGTTCGCCGGTCTGTTCGGTCTTGAATCGCAGATCACAAAAGTACTGCCCGAAGGCACCACCTCCGAAGGTCTCGTCGATCTCGGCAGTGACCACAGCGTCAAGGGCTCCGGCGCAGTCAACCGCAACGAAACCATCAATATGGAAATTGCGGCCATCGTCACCCAGATTCTGCCGAACGGGAACATGGTGATTGTCGGTCGTCAGGAAGTCCGGGTCAATTTTGAAAGCCGCGATCTTTCCGTTACCGGTGTTGTCCGGCCGGAGGATATCACTTCCCGAAACACCGTTGAATCGTCGAAAATCGCTGAAGCCCGTATCGCCTATGGCGGCCGGGGGCACCTGACCGATGTCCAGCAGGGACGCTATGGTCAACAGCTCTTCGACATCATCTTTCCCTTCTAAGGGTAAGCGCCCAAAGAAAAAGCCGGTCCCAAATGGGCCGGCTTTTTTGTCTCAGTAATTGTCTCGCTCTCAGTCGTCGCGATAGCTGCGTTCGCGCCGTTCGTGGCGTTCCTGTGCTTCCAGGCTGAGGGTCGCCACCGGGCGGGCTTCAAGGCGCTTGAGCGAGATCGGTTCCCCCGTCTCGACGCAGTAGCCATACTGGCCTTCATCAATCCGCCGGAGCGCCGCGTCAATCTTGCCGATCAGCTTGCGTTGCCGGTCACGGGTGCGCAGTTCCAGCGTCCGCTCTGACTCCGTCGAGGCCCGATCCGCGATGTCCGGTTCCTTCACCGTTTCTTCCTGCAGGCTCAAAATCGTCTGGCTGGCATCCGCCAGGATTTCATTGCGCCATTTTTGCAATTTGGCGCGGAAATATTCCTGTTGCCGGGAATTCATAAATGGCTCGTCTTCGGACGGCACATAGTCTTCAGGAATTTGAACGTTCATATAAGCAACTCCAGTTCCCACATCTCAAGTACAACGAAATGGCACTCAAAAAATTAACGGCCATAATTATAAGATCGCGCGATGATTAGCAACAACCTATTCGATGATCACGTGATATTTATGAAGTCTGGATGAAATTCAACGGCTTAGACTTACGCGAGAAAAATAATCCGGAAACCCAGATAAATCCAGTCAGTAGCCGAATTTCGCAAGCTCGACGGCGGCCCGAACCTCGATTTCGTTGATGATCTGCTTGAGCTCCGGGTCCGCCCCGTCCGTTTTATAACCCGACAGCGTTTCCTGAAGCTGCTTGAGCTTGTCGACGGACAAAGTTCCGCTAAGCATGCCATCGCGCAGGGTTTCGAGTCTGGCAAGGAGTTCTTCCCCCTTGGCGATCGCGCGTTTGTTGTTGCGGGGCTCATCGTCAAACCCCTGCAACGCGACGAGAGCTTCAATCGAGCTGATGGGCGAGGATGAGGCCACGCCCCCGGCGGCTGCAGATTCTACCGGTTCGCTCTCGACGGAGAATTTTGCACCTGATTTCTGTGCAGCCTTGCCGCCCTTGCTGCCCGATGCCGAACTTGCCCGACCTGGTCCGCCTACTTTCATGGTGTAACAGTTACCCCGTTTCATATTTGCGATGACAATTGTCGCCAAGGCCCCATTCTCAAGGGACATTCTTTCCCGGTCAAGTGGAAGATATTGCCGCCTTTTCGGGAAATCTACCGAGATCTTTATTATTTTTCATATAAAGCAATGTCTTAAGCCAGATCAAACTTGGCACGGTTTTCGCTTGTCTAATATCGAAATTAGAAAATTTTGGATTCTAGGAACGGAATTGATCCATGGCTTTTAAGTTAGTCCGGCAAATCGCACCCTTCATACAGGCGAAATCGCGCCCCTTGATGGCATTATTCGTTGCGCTCAGCTGCCTGCTCTGGTCGTTTGACGCGGCAAATGCAGCCTCACGCGTGAAGGATATTGCGGAGTTTGAAGGTATTCGCGACAACATTCTCGTCGGTTACGGTCTGGTTGTCGGCCTGAATGGCACAGGCGACTCGCTGGCAAATTCCCCCTTTACCGAACAAAGCCTCATGTCGATGCTGGAACGCCTTGGCGTGAATACCAGCGGCGAAATACTGAAAACAAAGAATGTCGCGGCGGTCGTCGTCACGGCAACCCTGCCGCCGTTTCAGCGTCAGGGCACCAAAATCGATATTGTCGTCAGTTCCCTCGGTGACGCCACCAACCTGATGGGCGGCACGCTGGTCGTGACCCCCCTGATGGCTGCAGACGGTGAAGTCTATGCTGTGGCGCAGGGAACGCTGACCGTTGCCGGCTTTGCCGTTGGTGGCGAAGCCGAATCCATTACGCGCGGCGTACCGACCACAGCCCGCATCGTCAATGGCGCGATTGTCGAGCGCGAACTCGGCTTCGACCTTGCCACCCTGACCAGCCTGCGTATTTCCCTTCGTAACCCGGACCTGACAACATCGCGCCGGATCGCAACCGCCATTAATAACTATATCGGCAAAGGGATCGCCGAACCGACGGACCCCTCCACGGTCGTGCTCAATCTCGAAGGCAGCGAGCGGGCGAACATGATCGAACTGCTCACTGATATCGAGCAGCTTCAGGTCAACCCCGACCAGACGGCCCGCGTCGTCATTGACGAGCAATCCGGCATTATCGTGATCGGCAGCGAAGTCAAGGTGGATACGGTGGCCATCGCCCAAGGCAACCTGACTGTCCGCATTACCGAAACACCGCAGGTTTCCCAGCCCGCCCCCTTTGCCGAGAATGGCGAAACCGTTGTCGTCCCGCGCACCCAAGTCCAGGTCGATGATGACGGCGAAAAGAAGCTTACCATTCTGAAGGAAGGTGTCCGCCTTCAGGATCTGGTTGACGGGCTCAATGCCCTCGGCATCGGGCCGCGGGACATGATCTCCATCCTTCAGGCAATCAAGGCCGCAGGTGCTCTGCAGGCAGATATCGAGTTAATGTAATGACTGAAATTCAAGCAGCCGCCCCGAAATTCCTTGTTGAACAGGGCGCGACCAACAAAAAAGATGCAAACCGCGACAATGAGCAGATCCGCCAGACCGCCCAGGAATTCGAGGCGTTCTTCCTGAGCCAGGTACTGAACTCCATGTCGTCCGGCCTGGAAACGGACAACATGTTCGGCGGCGGCGAATCAGAAAAGATGTTCCGTGGGATGCTCAACGACGAATATTCCAAATCCATGAGCCGGAACAACAGCGTCGGGATCGCCGATGCGGTTTACCGCGAAATGCTGGCATTGCAGGAGGTGAAGTAGATGACATCGCAAACCCCGAATAGCGGGCCAAAGCTGATGAGCCCCGATGCGCTGACAAACATGATCCTGCGCCTGAGCGAAATTCTGGAGCAGGAAAACCTGTTGCTCCGGGATCATGATCCTGAAGGATTCAAGGCGACGCTGAATGAAAAGACGCGCCTGGTGGCGATCTATAACCAGCAAATGACCCTGATCAAGAACAACCCGGAGGCCTACAGGGCTTTTCCAAAAAAGGATATTGACCGGCTGAAACAGACCAGCGAAGAATTTTATGCCACCCTCGACCAGCATTTCAGGAGGCTGTCTACGGCACGGACCGTGACGGAAGGGATGGTGAGATCGGTTGCCGATGAAATTGCGAAGAAGAAAGCACCGCCAAGCGCCTATACGTCAAAGGCATCTGTCTCCGACCCCCTGTCGAACAGGAACACCCGCGCCATCAATGGGGCGATTGCCATCAATCAGGTAATCTAGGCTGGCGGGAAATGTCAGACCTGGTTGTTGACGGCCAGGCCCTGCAATTCACGGTAGAACGCGACGCGGCGAAGAACATAGTCACCGGGAAATTGCTTCAAAACCTCGTCCGTTTCCCGGTCAACCAGTCGATAAACGTAACGACCGCTATCTTTATCCTGATCAATCGAAAACCGGCCGGAGGGGAAACGCTCATCCGCAAAAAAAGCACCAATGGCCTCTTCCGCGCGCTTTACAGGGTCACCGTCAAGGGAGCCCGCCACGGCGGAACCGAGAATATCATCGTCTGCAGATTTGTCCATATCACTACGCTCCTCACGGGCGCCGGACTTGGGCGTGGACATCATCGGATTAAACTTTGAAAACGGGGTTACGTCCATAACGCAACTCCTCTCCTTCGTCGCAAAAATCAAGCCAAAATAATTTGCGGAAAACCGCGACTGTCGAACCTAATGAAAAATCGTTAATAAAATCTTAACGCGCGCGCAAAAGCACAGCGACGACTTGCGTGCGGGTGAAAATCAGGGGAAAGAAGTTAAAAGTGCAGACGCTTATTGCGCCCCATACTGGATATAGTCCGTCCAGATTCGTTCGATCTGGCGTAAATGCTTGCGTGTCTCCGCAATATCCGGCGCCGGGTTCGAGCGGGCCAGCAGGTCTGCCTGCTTTTGTTCCACAGTTGTGAGTTTTTCAACCATACCAAGCCCCTTTTCAGAAAGGCGAATCATGGTGGCGCGGCGATCACGTTCTGATTTTTCCTGCAGGAGATAACCCATCTCGACCAGCTTCTTCAGATTATACGACGCGTTGGATCCCTGATAATAACCACGGGACATCAGTTCACGGACATTGATCTCCTCCTCGCCGATATTCGCGAGCAGCAATGCCTGGACGGCATTAATATCCGTGATCTCCATTAACGTGAGTTCTGTTCTCAAAACGTCCAGAAAACGGCGGTGAAGCCGCTCGATAAGCCTGGTCAGTTCATGATAATCTTCTGTCACAGTTTTTCCCCAACTTTATCGCTTACACGCGCTACTTGAAAAATCATACCCTAGGAAATCTGGCCCATTTTGACCAGACAGTATTAACGAATTGTAAAATATTGAAAATTCTTCGCGAACATAGTGCGATATCGTCTCAAATCCTCCGAAAACTGTCTCAATTTTCCCGAATTAGCCTCTTTTATGGCTTTCATCACTGTGTCATCATTGTACAATGACCCGGTATTTTGCCGGTTGCATAGTAAAATGCATCATTTCACGGCAAGAATATGGTCGTCTGGCAATTTTCTTAAGTCGTACCGTCAGACAATTAACCGGAATTTAATGTCGAGGGTTCATGTTAGGTCGTTAAACTTGACTTGCGCCGGCCCGAATATTGTCTGCACCGGATCCGTCGGGCCTGCCTGAAGGGTCCCATTCCGGTAGCCGATGACTATAATAAACCCCGGCCACGATAAGGCAGAAAACGGATAGGCTATGACAGAAGGTCACGATGAAGAGCTCGCGAGATTGATTGCGCTGTCCAAGGACAGCAGCAAACGCGGCCGTCGTCAGCTTTTCAGCAATATCAGTGACCTGTTCCTGCATGACAAGGAACGCCTGAGCGAGCAGGAACAAGCGCTTGTCATCGGTATCATGACCAAGCTGCTCACCGAAATTGAGACGACAATCCGCCAGAACCTGGCCGAGGAGCTCGCCGGGCTTGAGGATGTGCCCCATGGCCTGATCACATTGCTTGCCAATGACGAAATCGACGTGGCGCGACCCATCCTGTTCAAGAGCCATCTTCTCGCCGAGCCCGATCTTGTTCAGATTATCCAGAACCGCAGCAAGGAGCATCTGCTGGCCATCGCCGAGCGGGATGACCTGAATGCGGCCATAAGTGACCTTCTGATCAGCCATGGCGACGAGGATGTGATCTCGCATCTGATTGAAAATGGCGACGCCAAGATTTCCCGCAAGAGCATGGAATATCTGGTGGAGGAATCCCGCCGCATCGACCGTTTCCAGGAACCGTTGGTTGCCCGCCACGATATCCCGGCGGACCTCGCCCATAAAATGTTCTGGTGGGTATCGGCGGCCCTGCGCCGGCATATTCTGGAACATTTTGAAATTGACGAGTTAGAGCTTAACGAGAAAATCGTTGCCGCCGCCAAGACGGAGTACCGGTTTGATGTCGCCGAGAACAGCTCAAATGCTGACAAGCTGGTCGCGGAACTCATTAAACGCAAGGAACTTAACGAAAAATTCCTGGTCCAGGCCCTGCGTGGCCGGCAAATTCGCCTTTTCATTATTGGCCTGGCCGAACTCTCCGGACTGGGCTACCAGAAAATCAGCCGGTTTATCTATGATCCCAACTCGGAGGCGCTGATTGTCGTTCTAAAGGCGCTGGAGTTCAGCCGCAATGGATTTTCAACCATTTACCTGCTTACCCGTAACATTTCCGTCAGTGAAAAGGCACAAAATACGACGAAACCCGAAGAAATAGAGATTATTATGAAATTTTATGATAAACTTTCGACAAAGAATGCGCAATTAACCTTGCGTTTTTGGCAGTTGGAAAGTGATTATCTGGAAATCGTTGACAAGCTCGAAGAAGAACTTGAAGACGATGAACGGGTATTTTTGTGATTTTCAGGGTTGCTTAAGAGTATCAGGGGACATGTGTTTTTGCATGTGATGAGTAAATGACGGAACGGGGGCAAGGAAGCGTGGTCTCGCTTCATTCAGACACAAGGAACCCCAGCGGTTCGGAATTCCCGGCGATGCAGGGGATCATCAGCCGCGAGTTTTTTGATGCCGTGTTTGAACAGGCTCCGCCGATGTATATGGCCCGCCCGGATGGAACTGTCATATACGCCAACCAGGGATACAAAGAACATTTTCGTCCCGGCGCCGCCCAGCGGGTTGAGGATCAGATCCTCCCCACCCTGCCCCAAGATCATCTCGATATCGTCCGACGCATCGCGGAAACGGCGGAAACGGAAACCCGCCAGCTTTCACTCCGCTCTGGCAAGGAAACGGAATATTTCCTCTCCCGCCACTTTCCGATTTTCGATGATGACGAAGAGCTCATCGCGATCTGTGGCAGCTTCATCAATTCAACACGCCAGGTCAATGCGGAAGCCAAGCTGAAAGAAGAGAAGCGGCGGTTTCTGGACATTACCCGCGCCGCCTCCGACTGGATCTGGGAAACCGATGCCGACGACCGGCTGACTTTTGTCTCTGACCGGGTCGTACAGGCCGTGGGCCTGCCCCCGATGCTACTCAAACGCAAGAAGCTCTCGGATCTTGGGGTTTTCAAGCCGGAGGCGGATGGCGGCAACAAGGCCGAAGACGCGATGGAGAAACATGTTCCTTTCCGTTCGGTCCCCCTCGAAATTCAGGACACCAGCGGGGAATACAAGATTTTCAACATGTCCGGCGTGCCTGTTTTCAATGAAAAGGGCCGCTATGTCGGCTACCGCGGGACGAGTGACGATATCACCGCGCGACTTCTCGCCGAAGACGAGGCCCTGACATCGAAGGCCGACCTTGAACGCGCCATCAACGAAATCACCAAGAAGAATATCCAGCTTGAGATCACGGCGAAGAAGGCTCTGGAATCCGCGAAAGCCAAGGATAACTTTCTCGCGAACATGAGCCATGAGCTTCGCACGCCGCTCAACGCCATCATCGGTTTTGCGGAAGTTATCGGGCTGGAAACCTTCGGCCCCGTCAGCGATAAATATCGCGAATATATCGGCGATATCCTGAATTCCGGCAAGCATCTTCTTAGCCTGATTGAGGATATTCTCGATATCGCCCGTATCGAGAGCGACAAAATCCCGATTGAAATTGTCAGCACTCCCCTCGCCGGGATGGTGGGCGATGCCTATGTGCTGGTGCAAAATCATGCGCGGGAAAAGAGCCTTGAAATGATCGGCACCCGGATCACGGAAACCGTCAATCTTGCGGTTGACCCGACACGATGCCTGCAGATCCTTGTCAATATCCTGGGCAATGCCGTCAAGTTCACCCCCAGAGGCGGCACAATCGGGATCGAGTACGACATCATCGACGATACCTTTGTCGATATTACGGTCTGGGATACCGGCCCCGGCATCGCCGAGGAGGATCAGGAGAAAATCTTCGAAGCCTTCAAGCAGGCGCATGAGGGTGTGTACAGCCGCGGCACCGATGGCGTCGGCCTCGGGCTGACTCTCTCGCTGAAGCTGGCGCGGCTGATGGGCGGCAATATCACGGTAAAAAGCAGCCTGTCTGAAGGCAGCCGGTTCAAGATCCGCCTGCCCCTCGCCCACTAGGTATAAGCGCTCAAACGGCGTTTATCCGCCCTGTTTAAACATTCTTTAAGAATAAACCATTAGGCTGGACTAAAGAGACTCAATCTCTGTGGACCCTTTGGTGATGAATACTGCCAGACACGAAAACATGAATGACATAAAAGCTCTCGTCGGTTTGGCGGAAACGAAAACTCCGGAGCTGCGGGAGTTTCTATACAAGCGTATTGGCGAGTTCCTGATCGAGGATCACGCGACCTTTTCCGATGCCGAAAAGGAAATCATGGCAGACATCATCTACCGGATTACCGCGGATGTGGAAAAGTCGATCCGGGCGAATTTCGCAAAAAAGCTCGCGCAGAGACAAGGCATTCCCAAGGGCCTCATGGTTTTCCTTGCCAATGATGACATTGAGGTGGCGTTGCCTATCCTGCGTGACTGCGGCCTGCTCGCGGAGAATGACCTGCTGGAAATCATCATGCAGCGCTCCAAACAGCACCGCCTCGCCGTTGCAACGCGAGACAATCTCGGCGAACGGGTTTGCACTTCCCTTTGTGATCTCAACGATCAGGATATTACGGTCACGCTGTTGCAGAACAAGGGCGCGCAGATTTCCCTTGATCTGCTGAACTATCTTGGTGAGCAATCGAAATATATCCCCGAATACCAGCGCCCGCTCCTTGAGCGACCCTTTTTGCCCAAGCCTATTGCGGAGAAAATGTACCGCTGGGTCTCTATCTCGTTACGGGAGTATATCTGCGAGAATTTTGACGTGGATGCCCGCATGCTCGAAGTTGATATCAATGACCGGGAACAGACAATCGACCGCATCTCGAACGAAAGCGACCCCTCTTTCCGACTTGTCGAGAAACTCCATAAATCCGGTGATCTTTCCACCCGCTTCTTGATCAAGTCTCTCAATCAGGGCGAAATCGACCTGTTCGAGTTTGCCTTTGCAAAGCTGCTCGATATGGATATCGAGAAGGTGCGATATTTTATCTATGCGGATAACCCCGAAATTCTCGCCGTCGCGTGCCGCAGCCTGAATATTGACCGGGTCATCTTCAAGACGATATACGACCTCACCGCCTCCGTACGGGACAGAAACTCATCTATATTGTCCCCTGCGATTTCGATGCCGATGGACCTGTACGACCTGCTGACCCAGGACTCCGCGGCAGCCGCATTACTGAATGACGACTTCATAACCGGAAAGATCTGTTACGCGAAGGCATGCTAAGCCCCTGACCCTGGGCATCACAACCTCTTTTCCGTCATTGCTTGCAAATCACAATTAACAATATACTTTTAGAGGAGAAGCTTGCTCGTTCCTCTTTTCTGGGAAAAAGTCGTGATTGATCCATTTGGCAGAACTATAGATTATCTCAGGGTATCTGTGACGGACCGGTGCGATTTCCGCTGCAAATACTGCATGTCGGAGAATATGGCCTTTTTGCCGAAAAAGGATGTGCTTAGCCTGGAAGAGCTCGAAATGGTTTCCGCCGCCTTTATCCGCAAGGGCGTGCGTAAAATCCGCATTACCGGCGGCGAACCGCTTGTCCGCAAGGGGATTATGGAGCTGTTCCGGAATCTCGGCCTTTATATCAGGAGCGGGGAGCTGGATGAGCTTACCCTGACCACCAACGGCAGCCAGCTTGGTAAATACGCAAGCGAGCTTTATGACGCGGGCGTGCGGCGGCTCAATGTCTCGCTCGACACTCTCAACCCCTATCAGTTTCAGGATATCACCCGCTGGGGCAATTTTGAGAAAGTCATGGCCAGCATCCGGACAGCGCAGGAAGTGGGGCTGAAGATCAAGATAAACACGGTCGCACTCAAAGGCTTTAATGATCATGAATTCAATGACTTGATACAATGGGCCGGTGACGGGGGCATGGACATCACCTTCATTGAAACCATGCCGATGGGCCTGATTGACGGACAGCGGTCGGACCAGTATCTCCCGCTCTCCGATGTCAAGAAGCAACTTGACCACCGCTGGACAATGACGCCCTCCGCCTATCGCACCGGTGGTCCGTCGGACTATTTTGACGTCGCGGAAACCGGCGGGCGGATCGGCTTTATCACTCCCCTCACCCATAATTTCTGCGAAAGCTGCAATCGCGTCCGGCTGACCTGCACAGGCATGCTCTATATGTGCCTGGGACAGGAAGACAAGGCGGACCTGAAGGCGGTCCTGCGCGGCGAGAATGGCCTGGGCGCGCTCGATACGGCAATCGACGAAGCCATTGGCCGCAAACCCAAGGGCCATGATTTTATCATCGACCGCAATTCCGATGACAGACCGGCGGTCCCCCGCCATATGAGCGTGACGGGCGGCTAACGGCGGATGAAGATTTATTTTACTGCCAGCGAATCGGAAGATGCGCAAACGGCCAAGGAGACCCTGATCGCGCGTTACGGCCATGTTCCCGCGGATGAGGCCGATATCATTGTCGCGCTCGGCGGCGACGGATTTATGCTGGAAACCATGCATTCCTTCATGAGCATCGATACTCCCATCTACGGCATGAACAAGGGTACGATTGGCTTTCTGCTCAACAGCTATCAAGAGGATGGCCTGATAGAGCGACTCAGCGCCGGTGAGATCACGGAACTTCATCCACTCAGGATGTCAGTTGTCGATATGCAAGGACAGAAGGTTGAGGCCCTCGCCATCAACGAGGTGTCCCTGCTTCGCGAAAGCCGCCAAACCGCAAAAATACAGATAGCCATCGATGGACATGTCAAGGTCGAGGAACTCACCTGTGACGGCGTTCTGGTTGCGACCCCCGCTGGCAGCACCGCCTATAACTATTCCGCCCATGGTCCGATCCTGCCGGTAAACGCGGGCGTCCTCGCCCTCACCCCGATCAGTGCCTTTCGCCCCCGCCGGTGGCGTGGCGCCATTTTACCGCGCGAAGCCCGGATTGAACTTACCGTGCGCGAAGCCGAAAAGCGGCCCGTCAGTGCCGTCGCCGACGCGGTGGAGGTCCGGGACGTCTCAACCGTGACGGTCGAGGAAAAGCGCGACATCACGATCCGCCTGCTGTTCGATCCGGAACATAATCTGGAAAAACGCATCCTGGACGAGCAGTTCATGCTGTAGAGCACGAGAAAAGCATCGTAACGCTTTATAAAATTTTACTAATTTTTTCCTAAGTTTCGATGCAGTTCGTAATTCTCTTTTAATTTTTAATCGGTAATTTTGCTCCATGGGACAATAGCTGGAGCGTGTAGGCCTGCCTGAAACGCAGTTTCGTCACCTCCAGTTCCGAAGTACCGAGCAGGAGAGTTCTGATGAAGGTTATCGCAGTTGCATCACAAAAGGGTGGTTCCGGCAAAACGACACTTGCCGGACATCTTGCCGTGCAGGCCGAAATGGCCGGACAGGGGCCGGTGGCGCTTGTCGACACGGACCCGCAGGGCAGCCTGTCCGAATGGTGGAACGAACGCGAGGCGGAAACGCCGTTATTTGCCCGGACCACGGTTGAGCGGCTTGAAGCCGATATCGGCCGAATGGAGAAGATGGGCATCAAATTGCTGTTTGTCGATACGCCGCCCGCCATCACCTCAACCATTGCAAATGTGATCGGACTTGCCGATCTGCTGATCATTCCGACCCGGCCCAGCCCGCATGACCTGCGCGCGGTCGGCGCGACGGTGGAGCTGGCGGAAGGGCTGAACACGTCGCTGATCTTCGTCGTCAACGGCGCAACGCCGCGTGCGCGTATCACCAGCGAGGCGGCCATTGCGCTTTCCCAGCACGGAACCCTTGCCCCGGCCATTATCCATCAGCGTGTCGATTTCGCCTCCAGCATGATCGACGGCCGCACGACCATGGAGCTGAACCCCTCCTCCCGCTCCAGTGAGGAGATCAGCAAGCTCTGGTCCTATATCGAGGAACGGCTGGCACGGTTGACGACGAACCACCCGATGCCGCCCTCGCACCACCTGTCGGCCACACAGGCAAGCAACGGCGCGGCCTATAACTAAGTTCTGACTGCCCTTTACAAGAAGAAGATATGTCATGAAAGCAGCTTTCCTAACCAGTTCATTGATTGCCTCCAAGGGCAAGGCCGCACCGGCCTCGACCCGGCTGACGCCGAGCACCCTTATCAACAAGGATGCGAATGACCGGAGTCCCCAAGTGTCGCGCATTTACGACCGGGTACGGGAATATGCGGAACCGCATAGCGACGCGGATGACATGATTGAGGAAATGTCTGCTGACAGCACGGAACGGCCGGAACTGGCACGGATGTTTGAAGAAGAAGACAGGACATCTCCCAGCCACCTTGACGAAATAAACACGACTGACACCACGGAAGAGGTTGCAAATGGCCTTGCGGCCGAGCTGGAAGAGCGTCCCTCTTACAACCCGCAGAAGCCGCTGACAACCAATCACTCACCGACCAGCGAACTGCTCCAGCTTGACGAAGAAAAGGTGCTGGAAATTGCTCATGAAGTCACCAAACTCAAGAAAGACGGCCTCGGGCGTATTCGTATCTCGGTCCGCATGTCGCCAAAGGACCATCTTCAGCTCAAGCTGATCGCGGCGCATACGCAAATGTCCGCACAATCTATTTTCGAGACCGCATTGGAAGAATATGTCTCCAATCACGGGACGAAGATTCTGCCGCAATCCTGTAATTGTGTTCTGGACAAGTCGTCCCTCTGAGGGGAAATAACCGATCATGCGTGAAACTCTGG
>JBBDJF010000061.1:0-24753 GCA_040880045.1 Sneathiella sp. | reverse complement strand
ATGCACGCAGCCGATCACCCTCTATAGAGTGATGTCACCGCTGGCGAAGCTGAAAGTCGGGGTGAACTGGATGCTGTTCAAAAAGGGCCTCGGTGCCACCAATCATTTCGAGGCGGGCGGCTTCATCCGGAGCGAGCCCGGCATCGATCATCCCAACCTGCAATATCACTTCCTGCCTATCGCCGTGCGCTATGACGGCGGCAACCCGACGGACCGTCATGGCTATCAGGCCCATGTCGGCCCCATGCGCCCTACCAGCCGGGGTTATATGGCACTCAGGAGCGGGAATATCGAGGATGCGCCACTGCTGCAGCCCAACTATTGCGAAACCGGGCAGGACCGGCGCGAACTCCGCGACGGGGTGAAGCTGACGCGGGAGATTTTCGCGCAAAAAGGCTTCGATCCCTATCGCGGGATGGAACTGGCGCCGGGACCGAACGTCAGGACAGACGCGGAGATCGATGCCTTTGTCCGCGAGACCGTGGAAACCGCCTATCATCCAAGTTGCAGCTGCAAGATGGGCACGGACGAGATGGCCGTGGTCGACAGCGCCGGAAAGGTACATGGGGTGGAAAGCCTGCGCGTGGTGGACAGCTCCATCATGCCGAATATCGTCAGCGGGAACCTGAACGCGCCGACCATCATGATGGCGGAGAAAATCGCCGATCTCATCAAGGGCATCCCTCCGCTCCCCCGAAGTAACGCGCCGGTTTACAGCGCGGAAAACTGGCAGTCGCATCAGCGTTAAGGCGCGGCAGTCTAACAACCAAGGAAGAAGAATGAGCAAGAAAAGCAGACTATCCCTCTATATCGACGGCAAGGCCGTAAAGGCCATGTCAGGGAAGAGCTTCGCCAATGTCAATCCGGCGACCGGCGAGAAAATCTGCGATGTGGATCAGGCCGGACGGCGGGATGTGGAAAAAGCCGTTGTCGCCGCCCGCAAGGGATTTCGCGAGTGGTCGGCCATGACCGGGACGGAGCGGGGTCGCGTCCTCAGGAAAGCGGCCGATATCCTGCGGGAACGGCGGATGGAGCTTGCCGAGATCGAGGTGCGGGATACCGGAAAGCCGATTGCCGAAGCCCCGGAAGCCGATATCGACAGCGGCGCCGATGCGTTTGAATTCTTCGGCGGCCTTGCGGCGGATATAAAGGGCGGGCATCACGACCTTGGCGCCTCTGCCTTCGCCTATACGAGGCGGGAGCCGATCGGCATCTGCGCCGGGATTGGCGCATGGAACTACCCGCTGCAGATTGCCTGCTGGAAAACCGCCCCCGCGCTGGCGGCGGGCAACGCCATGATCTTCAAGCCATCGGAGATGACGCCGACCAACGCCGTCCGGCTTGCGGAAATCCTTACCGAGGCGGGATTGCCGAAGGGCGTCTTCAATGTGGTGCAGGGCTCCGGCGAGACAGGGCATCTGCTCGCCTCGCATCCGGAGATTGACAAGATATCCTTCACCGGCTCCGTACCGACCGGGCGCAAGGTGCTGGCGGACGCCGCCGCCTCCGTCAAGCATGTCACCATGGAGCTTGGCGGCAAGTCGCCGCTGATCGTCTTCGATGACAGCCAGATCCATAATGCGGTGTCGGCGGCGATGAACGCGAACTTTTATACGCAGGGTGAAATCTGTTCCAACGGCACGCGGGTCTATGTGCATGAGGATATTCACGATGCCTTCATCTCCATCCTGAAAAGCCGGACCGAGGCCATGGTCATCGGCGATCCGATGGACCCGGAAACCGATATCGGCGCCCTCATCAGCGCCGACCATTTCGAAAGGGTGATGGAATATGTCCGCCTCGGGATAGAGGAGGGGGCTTATCTGGTAAGCGGCGGGGAGAAGGTCACGGTCAAGGGCTGCGAGAAGGGGAATTTCCTCTCGCCCGCGATTTTCACGGCCTGCCAGGATGACATGCGCATCTGTCGGGAAGAGATTTTCGGGCCCGTCATGTCGGTGATGTCCTTTCGCGATGAGGAGGAAGTCATCAACCGCGCCAATGATACGGAATTCGGCCTTGCCGCCGGGGTGTTCACCCAGAACCTGTCACGTGCCCACCGGGTTGTCGCGAAGCTGCGCGCCGGAACCTGCTGGATCAACAACTATAACCTGACACCGGTCGGCGTGCCCTTCGGGGGGTACAAGCAGTCCGGCATCGGACGCGAGAATGCGGCGGTTGCCCTCGATCATTTCACACAGTTGAAATCGGTCTATGTGGAACTGGGCGACGTGGCCTGCAGCTATTAGCATAGCTGCCATTCGCCGCGCGGCAATTGACAGGCCGGGCCTTCCGGGTAAAAAGGGAAGTCCCGTCAGTTAGCCGAGTAGTCCCCGAATGGAAGCCTGGATCCCCATCACCATCTTTGCGGCCTTCTTTCAGAATGTCCGCACGGCCCTGCAGAAATCCCTGAAAAGCCGGCTGAGCACGGGCGGGGCGACCTATGTGCGCTTTCTTTACGGGGCACCGTTTGCGCTGCTTTTTATTCTCGGCATCGCGCAATTAACTGACCTCAGCGTCCCGGTGCCGAATAAGGAATTCGCGATCTTTGCCGTTGTCGGCGGGCTCGCCCAGATCCTCGCGACGGCGCTGCTGGTGGCGCTGTTCAGCCTCAAGAATTTTGCCGTCGGCACCACCTATTCAAAGACCGAGACCGTGCAGGCCGCCATTTTCGGGATCGTCATCCTCGGCGAGCATGTGGGCATGGGCGCGACCTTCGCCATTATCGTCAGCTTTGTCGGCATCCTGCTGATCTCGATGTCCTCAAGCGCCTTTACCATGCGCGATTTTCTCTCGGGATGGACAAGCAAGGCGGCGGGCTTCGGCCTGCTCTCGGGCGCACTGTTCGGGGTTTCCGCCGTTGCCTATCGCGGGGCGGCGCTCTCGCTCGGCGGGGAGGGGGCGATGATACAGGCGGCTTTCACCCTTGTCTGCGTGCTGTTCTTCCAGACAGTTGTCATGAGCATCTATCTGCCGATCCGCGAACCCGGCCAGATCACCAAGGTCCTGGTTAACTGGCGCGTTGCCGTCTGGGTCGGGCTGACCGGGATGCTGGGCTCCGTCGGCTGGTTTACCGCAATGACGTTGCAGAATGCCGCCTATGTGCGGGCACTTGGTCAGGTGGAGCTCGTCTTTACCTTCATCGCCTCCTATTTCTTCTTCAAGGAAAAAACCAACAAGATCGAGGCGGCGGGGATCCTCCTGATCGTTTTCGGGATTCTCCTCCTGCTTCTCGACTGATTTTCACAAATTATGACAATTTTTTTACAATGAGCGCATTTCCGGTCTTTTGTTTTGAAATCTCCTGCGTTATGGTCAGGAAATAAGTGGATATCAAACAATTACGAGGTGCTCGTTGGGGACGCATTATACCAGCCGTGAAATGATCGACAAACTCATCGGTTTCGACACGGTCTCCCGCAATTCCAACCTTGCCCTGATCGATTTCGTTGCCGACTATCTCGCGGGCCATGGTGTTCAGGCCAACCGCGTCTTCAATGACGATAAAACCAAGGCCAACCTGTATGCAACCGTCGGCCCGATGACCGAGGGCGGCGTCGTCCTCTCCGGCCATACGGATGTTGTCCCGGTGGAGGGCCAGCCCTGGGATACGGACCCGTTCACCGTGGTCGAGAAGGACGGCCGGCTGTACGGACGCGGCACCTCCGACATGAAGAGTTTTTCCGCGATCGCCCTCGCGAAGGTGCCGGAAATGATCGAGAAGGGGCTTGCCGCCCCGATCCATTTCGCGCTTTCCTATGACGAGGAGGTCGGCTGCATCGGCGCACCGTCAATGATCGAGGATATCGCCGCCAACCTGCCGAAACCTCGCGCCGTGATCGTGGGGGAGCCGACGATGATGGATATTGTCTCCGCCCATAAGGGAATTCTCACGCTGAAAACCTCCATTACGGGCCGGGAAGCGCATTCCAGTCTCGTTGAGGACGGGGTGAGCGCGGTGATGGTTGGGGCGGATCTGATCAGCTTCATTTCCGCCATGATGGCCGGGAACAAAGCCCGCGCGTCCGCCGAAAGCCGGTTCAGCCCGCCCTATACGACGCTGACCTGCGGCGTTGTCCATGGCGGCACGGCGGCCAACATCATTGCCCGTAAATGCGAATTTCTCTGGGACATCCGCCATATCCCCGAAGACGACCCGATGACATTCGTCGACCGCTTCAACAGCTATTGCGAGACGGAGGTTCTGCCGAAGCTTCGCGCCGTCGCGCCGGAAGCCAGCATCGTTACGGAAATCTCGGCTAACGTCCCGGCGCTCGGGCCGGAGGATAACGGCGAGGCGGAGCGGCTCTGCCGCGCGATCACGGGCAAGAACACAACCGCGGTCGCCTCCTACGCCGCGGAGGCCGGACAGTTCCAGCAGGCAGGGTTTTCAACTGTTCTCTGCGGCCCCGGTTCCATCGGCGTTGCCCATAAGCCCAACGAATATATCGATATTGCCCAGGTGGTCGCAGCGGAGGAATTCATCACCGGGCTGATCGACAGGTTGCGCTCATGAGGCCCGCCGAATGCAATGGACAGAGATTGCACTATTCGTTAATCTCAAACACAGCATCCGTGAATAAAAACAATAAATGCACGGCTAATTTGCCCATTACGGGCGCTATTTAATCACTAGGTAACAAAAAAAAGGGAGTTATCATGAAACTAAGGACAGGACTATTAGTCGCCGTCGCGGCAGCCGCCATTGCGGTGGCAGCCCCGGCTCAGGCTAAAACCTTTAAATTTGCGTTTCAGGGGGACCTGAGTTCTCTTGATCCGCATTCACTGAATGAATCCTTCCTGCTTGCCACGCTCGGCAATGTCTATGAAGGCCTCGTTCTCTATGGCCCGGACCTGGAAATCATGCCGGGTCTGGCTGAATCCTGGAAACTGCTGACCCCGACGACATGGGAATTCAAGCTCCGTCAGGGCGTGAAATTCCACGGCGGGCAGGACTTTAACGCCGATGACGTGATCTTCTCCTGGCAGCGCACGCTCTCCGAGGGCTCTGACCAGAAGGTCCGCGGCGGCCAGATCAAGAACATCACCAAGGTCGATGACCATACAATCGTCGTCGAAACACCGGCCCCGAACCCCATTCTGGTTCAGGACCTGCCGTATCTGTTGATCATGGACAAGGAATGGTCGGAAGAGAACAACGCGACGAACGCCACCAGTGCCGCCGGGGATAACACCGGCAACTATGCCAACCTCAATGCCAACGGCACCGGCCCGTTCATGATTGAAAGCCATAAAGCGGACGTGAAAACCGTCTTGAAGCGGCACGAAGGCTACTGGAAGGACATTGAGGGCAACGTCACCGAAGTTGAATTCACCCCGATCAAGGAAGCCCCGACACGGGTTGCTGCCCTGATCTCAGGTGAGCTTGACATGGTATATCCGGTTCCGGTTCAGGACTGGGAACGCCTTGATGACGCTGACGGAGTTTCGGCCCTGACCGGTCCGGAAGCCCGGACAATCTTCATTGGTTTCGACCAGGGTCGCGATGAATTGCTCTATTCCAACATCAAGGGCAAGAACCCGTTCAAGGATCAGCGCGTCCGTGCCGCTTTCGTACATGCCGTCGATCTTGAGGCCATCAAGGAAAAGATCATGCGGGGTGCCGCAACGCCAACCGGCCTGCTGGCGGCTCCGCAGATCAACGGCTTTGTTGAATCCCTGAATACGCCTTATGAATACAATCCGGAAAAATCGAAGGCCCTGCTCGCAGAAGCCGGGTATCCGGACGGGTTCGAGGTTACTCTCGACTGCCCGAACAACCGCTATGTCAATGACGAGAAAATCTGTCAGGCGGTGACTTCCATGCTCGCGAAAGTCGGTGTGAAGGTTGATCTTCTGGCGCAGCCGAAATCCAAATACTTCGGCAAGGTTCTCTCCACCAGCGGCTATGACACCAGCTTCTACCTGCTGGGCTGGACACCGGGTTCCATGGATGTGGAAAATGTTCTTTCTTCCCTGATCGTCTGTCAGGACGAAGAGAACAAGCGCGGCATGTTCAACCTTGGCAACTATTGCAATCCGAAGGTCGATGAACTGACCGCCGCCATCGGCAGCGAGACGGATCAGGCAAAACGCACCGCCATGATCGAGGAAGCCTTCAAGATCGTGAAAGATGAAGTCGGCTATATGCCCATTCATCAGC
This sequence comes from Sneathiella sp., assembly GCA_040880045.1. Classification (GTDB taxonomy): domain Bacteria; phylum Pseudomonadota; class Alphaproteobacteria; order Sneathiellales; family Sneathiellaceae; genus Sneathiella. Next base: position 18,593 of record JBBDJF010000061.1, on the reverse strand, counting down.
AGCCGATTGCCTGGGGCGTGAGCGATCGTGTCACGGTCAATCAGCGTGCCGATAACGGCCTTGATTACCGTTACGTGACGGTCAAGTAATAATTGCCGGACGGGGCCGCCTTTGCAAAAACGCGGCCCCGCCTTCTTATGCGCCTTACTGTGATACAATATGATTTCATTTATTCTTAAGCGCCTGGTGCAGTCGGTCATCGTTATGCTGACGGTCGCCCTGATTGCTTTTTCCATGTTTCGTTTCGTCGGCGATCCCATCAACAACATGGTGGGGCAGGATACAAGCCGGGCGGACCGGGAAGCCCTGACCGAACGGCTGGGCCTGAACGATCCCTTCATTGTCCAGTTCGGACGGTTTGCGCTGAACGCGGCGCAGGGTGATTTCGGCTTTTCCTACAAATTTCGCCAGCCGGTCAACAAGCTGATACTGGAGCGGATGTCCGCAACGCTGGAGCTTTCCTTCGTCTCCGCCGTGCTGGCACTCGCTATCGGGATACCTGCCGGTGTTTATACGGCCCTCAAGAAAAAAGGCTTTCTGTCGCGGGGGATCATGACGCTCTCCCTTGTCGGGGTGTCACTGCCGACCTTCCTGATCGGCATCCTGCTGATCCTGCTGTTTGGCGTGGTCTTGCGGTGGCTGCCGACCTTTGGGCGCGGCGACGTGGTTGCCATCGGCGGATGGACGACCGGTTTTTTGACCGTCTCGGGCCTCAAATCCCTGATCCTGCCGTCGATTACCCTCGCGCTGTTTCAGATGACGCTGATCATGCGGCTGGTCCGCGCCGAGATGCTGGAGGTGCTGCGGACGGATTTCATCAAGTTCGCCCGCGCCCGTGGCCTGCCTGACCGCGCCGTCCATTTCAAGCATGCGCTCAAAAACACGCTGGTGCCGGTGATCACCATTACCGGGCTGCAGCTCGGCTCCCTCATCGCCTTCGCCATCATTACCGAAAGCGTGTTCCAGTGGCCGGGCATGGGCCTGCTGTTTATCCAGGCGATTTCCGATGTGGATATTCCGATCATGGCCGCTTATCTGGTGCTGATCGCCTTTTTCTTCGTCATCATCAATATGGTGGTTGATATCCTGTATTATGCCGTCGATCCGCGCCTGCGCGCGGACGATGCGTGAGGGGCTGACATATGGAACAGTCGCTTGAAAGAACAAGATTGCAGCGGATATTCGGCAGCGATATCTGGTACAGCTTCACCCATAACCCGACCGCCATTTTCTCGGCGATCGTCACTGTCGGGATGATACTGGCGGCGATATTCGCGCCATGGATCGCCCCGCATGATCCGTTCGACCTTGCTACGATCAGCATCATGGACGGAAACCTTCCTCCGGCCTGGAGTGCGGGTGGCGACATGAACTTCCTGCTCGGGACCGATGACCAGGGCCGGGGCATCCTCTCGACCATTCTTTATGGCGCGCGCATATCATTGCTCGTCGGCTTCTCCTCGGTCATCTTCTCGATGGTCGTCGGCATCACGCTCGGCCTTGTCAGCGGTTATGTCGGTGGACGGACCGATGCCCTCATCATGCGGATCGCCGATATCCAGCTGTCCTTTCCGGCAATCCTGATCGCGCTGCTGGTGGACGGGGTGGCGCGCGGTCTGATCCCGTCGGAAATGCATTCGGAAATTTCCATCTATGTGCTGATTTTCGCCATCGGTATTTCCGGCTGGGTGCAGTATGCACGGACGGTGCGCGGCTCCACCCTTGTCGAGAAAAACAAGGAATATGTGCAGGCCGCCCGGGTCATCGGCATTCGCCCCTTCACGATCCTGCGCCGGCATATCCTGCCCAATGTCATGGGCCCGGTGATGGTGATCGCGACCATCCATCTTGCCATCGCCATTATCACGGAGGCGACGCTGTCCTTCCTCGGGGTGGGTGTGCCGCCGACGACGCCGTCCCTCGGGACGCTGATCCGGATCGGCAATGAGTATCTGTTCTCCGGCGACTGGTGGATCACGATTTTCCCCGGCATCACGCTTGTTGTGCTGGTGCTGGCGGTCAACCTGCTGGGTGACTGGATGCGGGACGCCCTCAATCCGAAACTGCGCTAGGAACAGTTATGGACTTATTGAATATCAACAATCTACGCATTGAATTCCCGAGCCGCCACGGCACGGTGATTGCCGTAGATGACGTGACCCTGACGGTGCAGCCGGGAGAGGTTCTGGGTGTTGTTGGCGAGAGCGGCGCGGGCAAGTCAACTATCGGAAATGCCGTGATCGGCCTTCTCGAACCGCCAGGCAAAATGACGGGGGGGCATGTCCTTTTGAAGCAGCAGGGGATCGATACCCTCGGACCGGAGGCGAAACGGAAAATCCGCGGCCGCCGCATCGGCATGATCTTCCAGGACCCGCTCACCTCCCTCGATCCGCTGCAAACGATTGAGCAGCAGCTTGTCGAGACCATCGATCTGCATCTCAAACTCGGGGAGAGGAAATCCCGGGAGCGTGCCGTGGACCTTCTCCGTCAGGTGGGGATACCGGACCCGGAAAACCGTATCAAGAACTATCCGCACCAGTTTTCGGGCGGCATGCGGCAGCGGGTCGTGATCGCACTCGCGCTCTGCGCCGAGCCGGAAGTCATCATCGCCGACGAACCGACAACCGCGCTCGATGTGTCGATCCAGGCGCAGATCCTCGAACTCATGCGCCGCCTGTGCAAGGACAAGAAGGTCGGCATGCTGATCATCACCCATGACATGGGGGTCATTGCCGAGATCACGGACCGAGTCGCGGTGATGTATCGCGGCAAGCTGGTGGAGGAGGGGACGACGGCGAAAATCCTCGGCAATCCCGATCATCCCTATACCCAGAGCCTGATCAGCGCCGTGCCGCGCCCCGATATCCGGCTGAAGCGCTTTCCCATGGTCAATTATATCGAGGCGGAGGGTGAGCGGAAGAAGCTGCTCGACCTCTCGACCCACTGGCTTGGCCGCTCCCGCGATTACGCCGCGCTCGACGGTCCGCTCCTCAGCCTTAAAAATATCGTCATGACGTTCGTCACCAAGCCCGCCATCCTGAAACATAACCGGGTCACCTTCAACGCGGTGGATGATGTTTCCTTCGATATCAACGAGGGGGAGGTGTTCGGCCTTGTCGGCGAGAGCGGCAGCGGGAAGTCCACTGTCGCGCGGATGATTTGCAGCCTCTACAGGCCCGCCGCCGGGGAAATCAACTACATCGGGACCGACCTTACGAAAATCAGGTCGGAGACGGAGCGCGATTTCTTCCGCCGCCAGATGCAGATGATCTTCCAGGATCCGTTCTCGTCGCTTAACAGCCGGATGCGGGTGATGGACATCATCGCCGAACCGATCCGCTTTCACAAGCTGGCCAGTTCCAACCGGGAGGTCGAGCAGATTGTCACCGACCTGCTGGATCATGTCGGCCTCGGTGCGCAGGCCGCCGTGCGCTTCCCCCATGAATTTTCCGGCGGACAGCGCCAGCGTATCTCCATCGCCCGGGCGCTCGCGACCCGGCCGCGCTTCCTGATCTGTGACGAGCCGACCTCGGCGCTCGATGTGTCGATCCAGGCGCAGATCCTCAACCTGTTGAAGGATCTGCAGGAGGAGCTTGGCCTCACCATGCTGTTCATCAGTCATGACCTGCCGGTGATCCGCCAGATGTGCGATCGCGTCGGCGTGATGAAGACGGGCAAGCTGGTCGAGGTTTCGGCGACGGAGGATCTGTTCGAGAATCCGCAGGCCGCCTACACGCGGGAGCTTCTTGACCTGATGCCGCGCCTTGACACGCTGTCCCATGAAGGGCTGGAAGTCGAGCAGCGGTAATCAAATCAGAGGCGCAAGGTCATGTAGTAACTGTTCGGGTCTTCGCGATAGCTTGCGAAAGGCGGGCATTCGACAAAGCCGTACTGCGCATAAAGGCTTCGCGCGGCCTGAAAGCCCGGCTGTGACCCGGTCTCCAGATAGAGTTCCTGATACCCGCGTGTGCGTGCCGTTTGCAGCAGGTGCCGAAGAAGCGCCGCCGCGATGCCCTTGCCGCGATGCGCCTCAGCCGTATGCATGGACTTGATCTCGCCGGTGGTGCTGTCCAGTTCCTTCAGCGCCGCGCAGCCGACCAGTTTCCCGGCCTGTTCCGCCCGCCATACGGTGATGTCATCCTGCCGCAAGCCATCAAGATCAAGCGCATGGGTGCTTTCGTAGGGCGAGAGGGAGCGCATCAGGGCAAGATGCGCCTGTAAAAGCCCGATAACATCCTCCGCGCGGAGATCATCGGGACGAATTACAAGTTCATTCGTCATTTCGCGGCGTCGAGGCCCTTCAGGGCCATCTTGATGACGGAGGTCCCGCGATCCCAGATCATTTTCTTCCAGTCATCCGCGTCGCAATAGAAGGCATCGCGGATCTGCTTCTTGATCGCCTTGCCCTGCTTGGAACTGACATCGCCTTTCAGGTAAAGCCAGTTGTCGGCGCGGAGCGCATTCAGCACTTCCATGACCGGCAGGGTGCCATATTCGATGGCGACGCAGGTATGGCTGGCCTTGGGCGCCATCTCCGTGATCCCGACATTGATCGTCCCCCGGACCACGGCGGAGGAAGACGTGCCCGCCTCCGGCGAGGTGACATCGTCGCCATACCAGTCGATGGCGCGCGGCAGGCCCTTCGGGTCGCCGACATAGATAAGCTCTCCATGGCCATAGGGGCCAAGGCCGGTGTGAAAATCGAGCAGGGCGAGATGGGCGCTCTCGCCCGCATGTTTCCTGGCGACGGCGCGCAATGTCCGGTTGGTCCAGGAAGGTTCGAACCCGCCGAAGAACAGCCCGTCCGCATGGATATGCTGGCCGCCGGTGACCGCCGCCTGATAGGTGCCGATGGATTTCTTCTCGATATAGTCCTGGATCGCCGCGTCGGCCTTGGCGCGGGCCGGACCGTCCCAGTCATCGGGGATCAGCATGTCATGGACTTCCGCATATTCCGGGTTCTCCGGCAGTCCCTTCGAGAAATCGAGGAAGTTCCGGTTGAGGTCGATATTGTCCTCATTCACCCGGCGGATATGGGAAAAGCCATACGGGTTGATCGCGTGGATCAGGACGACGGCGGTATCGTCGGGCAGATCCTTGAACATACCGGTCTTCAGCATCCCAACCTGGACGCCGGAGCCGCAGAAGCCTTCGCCGCCATGGGTGGCGGAGGAGATGAACAGCACCTTTGACGCGTCATCAGGCCCGATCCGCGCGACATCCATGTAAAGGTCTTCCCCTTCCGCACCTTTCGCCCGGTCGTTGAGGTGGCGTTCCACCCGGATATCGCGGTCCATGCAGGCTTCCAGAAATTTGGTGCGGGCCTCGGCGTAGGTGGCGGAGAAAAATTCTGGTATATCCATGTCTGTATGCTTTCCTTTATATTCTTTGTGCGTTTATAACAGAGATAGGAAAACCTGCGACATTTTTTGAGGGTTACGCAGGAAGAAAGAGAGGGCGGCATGTCAGACCAGCAGTATGTGATTTTTGGATCGGAATATTCGCCCTTCTCGGTCAAGGTGCGCTCCTATTTCCGCTACAAGAAGATCAATCATGAATGGCGCCCGCGCAACCGGGACAACCAGGCGGAATTCCAGAAACTTGCCAAGCTACCGCTGATTCCGCTGGTGCTGTCGCCCGATGGCACCGTGCAGCAGGACTCGACCCCGATTATCGAGACATTCGAGGGGAAATATCCCGATCCGTCGCTGCAACCGCCGTCAGAAACCCTGTCCTATCTGTCCTGCCTGATCGAGGATTATGCCGACGAATGGGTCAACAAGCCGATGTTTCATTATCGCTGGTGGCGGACCGAGGATCAGGAAGCAGTGAGTGTCGCGCTCGCCCGGGCGAACATGCCGAACGGCGACCGGGAGGCGATCGAGGAACTGGCCGCGACGGTTCGCAAGCGCATGGTGCCGCGCCTGCGCTTCGTCGGATCGAACGAGACGACGAAACCGGTGATCGAGGCATCGCTTGATAACCTTCTGCTGCATATGAACAGGCATCTTAAAGGGCGGAACTATCTGTTTGGCGGCCGGCCCGCGCTTGCGGATTTCGGGCTGTTCGGGCAGCTTTACGGTTGCCTGCAACAGCCGACGACGGAAAAGATCATCCGCCAGAACCACCCGGAAATCACCCACTGGATCGAGCAGATGCTGGACCCGGAAATCCATGGCGACTGGGAGGAATGGAGCAGTCTTGCGCCAACTCTCGAACCTCTTCTCAAAACCGAGATCGGCGGGCTTTACCTGCCCTGGAGCCTGGCGAACGAAACCGCGGTCTATGGGCGAAAGGACGATTTCTCGGTCTCTCTTGCGGGGCAGGAGTTCAGCCAGCAAACAGTGAAATACGCCGCGAAATCACTGCAGGTTCTCAGGAACCGGCTGGAGGCGGTGCGGGATCGCCAGTCCCTCGACAGGATTTTGCGCGATTGTGACTGTTTGCAACCTTTGGTATCCAAAGCCTGAGACCGCGTATTCAGGAAAACATATTTTTGCCGAAATTCCCCGATAGGATCATATCCTGTTGCAACTGATCTGTTTTTTGCGGATCAGGCGGCGCAATATAAATAAAATCCATTAAAATATGTTGCTTATTTTTCCTTAAATATGAATAAAAATAGTATAATATATCAATTTTTTAATTCACTTCCTGAAGATGACTGTTTAAAAGAATAACTGTTGACCATAAACAAACTAGTATATTAAAAAATATTGGTATATTATAGTTTTGTTACAGAAATTTAGAGATAGGACAAGGAATATCTTGTGGCGAGGATAGATGCTCTTGTAAAATCAGGGGTTGTAAACACCGAAGGTTTTTATACGCTTGGCGGACGTCTGGCAATTGATTTTGTCAATAGTTACAAACGGATCGGCCGGGAGAAAGAGGGCATCAGCAATTTCGACGATCTGCTGACCTTCATGAAATCCCATCACCTGCTGCATGAAGAGGAAGCCTCCGACCTGCATATGTTCCTGTTCCAGAATCCGGCGCGTTGCCAGGATGTTGTCGATAGCCTTGTTGAGTTGCGGAGCACATTTCGCGCTGTCCTGACGGAGTTGTCGCAGGGCTGGCCGGCAAACCCGGAGTTTTATGCCGATATCAATGCCCGCCTCGCCAATTTCAAGAGCTACCTGAAGGTCGAACCGGCGGATGGTGGAATGGAGTTGAAAACCATCATCGACGAGAATGGCCCCGAGAAACTGATGTTCCCGATTGTTCGGGATATCGCGGATTTCCTTGCCTCTGATCATATGGAGAAGACCCGCTCTTGCGCCAATGACGACTGCGACCTTTATTTCGTCAACCAGTCCCGCAATGGCCGTCGCCGCTGGTGCTCCATGTCGACCTGCGGCAACCGCGCCAAGGTCAACGCCTACCTCAAACGTCAGGAAGCGTAAGCGGTTAGTCCTGTTCGGCGATGGCGCGCTCGCGCAGCTGGTTCTTCTGGACTTTCCCCATGGTGTTGCGCGGCAGGTCATCGACGATAAAGACCTGTTTCGGGACCTTGAAATTGGCCAGCTTTTCCTTGATGAAGGCGCTGACATCCTCCCCGGAAAGGCCCGGAACACTGCCGTCCGGCACGATAAAGGCGACGACCGCCTCGCCGAAATCCGGATGCGGGCGGCCAACGACGGCGCTTTCCCCGACCCCCGGCATCTCATCGATAAAACTCTCGATCTCCTTCGGGTAGACATTATAGCCGCCAGAGATGATCAGGTCCTTCGACCGGCCGACGATGCGGTAATAGCCATCCTCGCCCTTCTGCGTCATGTCGCCGGTGATGAAATAGCCATCAGCGCGGAATTCCGACGCGGTTTTTTCCGGCATCCGCCAGTAACCCTTGAAGACATTCGGCCCCTTGATCTCCAGAATGCCGATCTCCCCGTCCGCAAGCACATGGCCCTCCTCATCGGCGATCCGCACGTCATTATCGAGCGGGAAGCCGACGGTGCCGGCTTTTCGTTCGCCGTCATAGGGATTGGAGGTAATCATGCCCGCTTCCGTCATGCCGTAGCGTTCCAGGATGACATGGCCGGTACGCTTCCTGAAGGCATTGAAGGTTTCTTCGAGCAGCGGCGCCGATCCCGCCGTGAAGAGGCGCATGTTGCGGCAGACATCCTTTGTAAAGCCGCTTTCAGCCAGCAGGCGGACATAGAAGGTCGGCACCCCCATGAAGACCGTCGCCTTCGGCAGGTTTTCAATAATCGCCGCCGGATCGAATTTCGTCAGAAAGATCACCTTGCTGCCGTTCAGCAGGGCGCAATGCAACGCAACGAACAGGCCATGGACATGGAAAATCGGCAAGGCATGCAGCAGCACATCGCCACCCGTGAAGCCCCAGTGTTTATGGAGTGTCCGGGCGTTGGAGGCGAGGTTGTCATGGGTCAGCATCGCACCCTTCGACCGCCCGGTCGTGCCGGAGGTATAGAGAATGGCGGCAAGGTCATCGGCGGCGCGCGCCACGGTCTCAAATTCGGCACTCTGTCCGGCGGCGCGGTCGGTCAGGCTGCCCCTGCCATTTTCATCCAGCGTCAGCACATCATGCACACCGCAAGTTTTTGCGATTGAGCTTGTTTCATCAAGCGAGGCCGGGTCGCAGACGACGATCGCCGGTGTCGCATCGCCGAGAAAATACTCGATCTCCGCCGCCTTGTAGGCAGTGTTGAGCGGGAGATAGACCAATCCGGCGCGCAGACAGGCGAGATAAAGCATGACCGCCTCGACCGACTTGCCTGTCTGAACCGCCACACGATCCCCCGGCCCGGCCCCGAGGGAGACGAGAAGGTTCGCTATCTGCGCGGACTTGTTACGGAGGTCGCCAAAGCTGTAGCTCGGCACATCCGGACCGTCAAAGGCGGTTGCGTCCAGGTTCGCCGGAAACCGGCTCTCAAACAGGCTGTAAAGGTTGCTGTCGGTCATCGTCACTCGTTCTTTAACTCAGGCGGAGGCCTGCAGGTAATGGGAAGGAAGGGTGGAAAGGAAATCGGTGAACCGCTCGCCCTGAATGGTGACATGGTCGCGGGTCAGCTTCTCGGCGAGGGCGGCATCGCCGGTGACCACCGCCTCGACAAGGGCGCCATGCTCGTTGGAGGAGGCGAGAATCCGGCCCGGAATACGCACCTGCAACCTGCGATGAGGGGACAGTCGGCGGCGCAGCTCGCAGACCTGCTTTTCGAGAAAGGCGTTATGGCTCGCCTTGTAGAGCAAATCATGAAGATAAAGGTTGCGCTCGTAATATTCGTCGAAATCCTCTGAACCTGACAGCGCATGACAGCTTTCATGAGCGGCACGCAGGGCGGCTTTTTCCGGCGGGGTGATCCGCCGTGCGGCGAGGCGTGCACACAGTGCCTCCAGGTCGGCCATCACCTCGAACATATTCATCAGGTCCTGCACCGAGATGGCGGCAACGATCGCGCCGCGACGCGGCCGGATTTCGACAAGGCCGGAGGCGGAGAGGCGGTTCAGCGCCTCCCGTATCGGAGTGCGGGAAACGCCGAATTTCTCAGCCAGGATCGTCTCATCCAGCCGGGTTCCGGGCTTTAATGTGCCCGTCACGATCTCCTGTTCGAGCACAGGAAGGATTTCATTTGCCCGCGAAGTTGCCATGTATTCTGTCCATTTTTTTGATTTTCAGGAATGTACCACTTTACGCCGCCACAGGGAATGATTTTTTGTATACAAGAATGAGATTTTCACATACACTAAAATCAGGCAGGTCAGATTTAATGTGGTTCTTGCTGAATAAAAACATAAAAAATCTAGGGTAAAACAGCCTTGCATAATGGGAGAAAAATGATGAAATCGATGTCTAGAAGCTTGATGAATATATCCATCGCCGTCGCCATGACAATGGGCGCAGGCGCACTGACGGTGTTGCCGGCGGCCTCTGAAACACTGAAAGCGTCGCACCAGTGGCCGGGCGGCAAGGGCGATGTCCGTGACGAAATGGTCCAGATTATCGCGACCGAGGTTGGCAAGGCCGATGTCGGGATCGATATCAAGGTCTATCCCGGCCAGAGCCTCTACAAGGCGAAAGAGCAATGGGGCGCCATGACCAAGGGCCAGCTTGATATTTCCGCATTCCCGCTGTCCTATGCCGCCGGTCGCCATCCGGAGTTTGATGCGACACTGATGCCGGGCCTGGTCAAGAACCATGATCACGCCAAGCGCCTCAATACGTCGCCGTTCATGGATGACATCAAGAAGATCATCAATGACGCGGATGTCGTCGTGCTGGCCGATGCCTGGCTCGCGGGTGGTTTCGCGTCGAAAAAGAACTGCATTCTGGAGCCCGCCTCGATTGACGGGCAGGTGACCCGCGCCGCCGGCAAGGCGTTTGAGCAGATGCTCGTCGGTGCCGGGGCGTCAATTGCCTCCATGCCCAGCTCGGAAGTCTATAACGGGATGCAGACCGGCGTCCTCGATGCCGCGAATACAAGTTCCGGCAGCTTTGTTTCCTACCGGCTGTATGAGCAGGTGAAATGCCTGACCGCGCCGGGCGACAATGCTTTGTGGTTCATGTATGAGCCGATCCTGATGTCGAAAATGAGCTTCGACAAGCTCAACAAGGAACAGCAGGATGCGCTGATGGCCGCGGGCAAGGTTGCCGAGGAGTATTTCTTCGACGCCGCCAAGGGTCTCGATGACAAGCTGGTGGAGGTCTATAAAGACGCCGGTGTCGAGGTTGTCACCATGACAGCGGAACAGGCGGACGCCTGGCGCACCATCGCCAATGAAACCTCCTACAAGAGCTTTTCCGAGAATGTCAAAGGCGGCGACGCCCTGATCAAGAAAGCGCTCTCTGTCGAGTAAACCGCACCTGAAGCTCCCGGCCGTCCCGTTGGTCGTGCCGGGAGTATTCTTCTGACGTTCAAGGGGGAACGAATGTCTTCTTTCCTGAAAACCGTTGACGCCATTTCAAGCGCGTTCGGCGTGGTGGCGGCGCTGCTTGTCACCTCCGCGATTTTTGTTGTCTGCCAGATGGTTGTCATGCGCTATTTCCTGAATGAGTCGACAGTCTGGCAAACTGAATATGTCACCTATGTCATCGTTGCCGCGACCTTTCTGGGTTCGCCTTATGTCCTGCTGACCAAGGGGCATGTGAATGTTGACCTGCTGCCGCATTACCTGCCGCCGACGCCGAAGAAGCTGATGGCGATTTTTGCGTCCGTCATCGCGCTGTTGTTCTGCCTCATTCTTGCGTGGCAGGCCTACCTGCTGCTCGGCGAGGCGATCGAGGGCGGCTGGGTAACGGATACGATCTGGGAGCTTCCGCTGTGGATACCCTATCTGCCCATGGCCTTCGGCATGGCGCTGCTCTGTGTCCAGTATGTCGCGGAAATCCTGGCGATTGCCTTTGATTCGCGCGATCCCGCTCCGGCAATCGACTATCCGGCAGAGAGGGACTAGACATGGATCCGCTCCTGATTGGTATCATTGCGGCGATCGCCGTTATTGCGCTTCTGGCGACGGGCATTCCGGTGGCTTTCGGCCTTGGTTTCGTCTCCTTCGTCTTTCTCATCCTGTTCGAGGGATTCGGCAGCCTGTCCGTGGTGGCCGAAACCTTCTTTGCCGGGATCGGCGAGTTTACCCTCGTCTCGATCCCGATGTTTATCGTGATGGGGGCGGCGGTTGCCTCCTCCCCGGCGGGGAAGGACCTGTTCGAGGCCCTGGATCGCTGGCTGACCCGGGTGCCGGGCGGGCTGATCATTTCCAACATTGGCGCCTGTTCGGTCTTTGCCGCGCTTAGCGGATCGTCCCCGGCGACCTGCGCCGCCATCGGCAAGATGGGCATCCCGGAGATGCAGAAGCGGGGCTATCCCGACAGTCTCGCGGCCGGATCGATTGCGGCGGGCGGCACCCTCGGCATCCTGATCCCGCCTTCGGTGACCATGATCGTCTATGGCATCGCGACGGAAACCTCGATCGGGCGGCTGTTCCTTGCGGGGGTGTTGCCGGGCCTCATGCTGACGGCCCTGTTCATGGCCTGGGCGATCTTCTTCGCCTGGCGCAGCGGCTATGATTTCCGCGACAAGATCGGGTCTTTTTCGTGGCGCCAGAAATTCGAGATCCTGCCGCGGGTCCTGCCGTTCCTCGCCATTGTCGTCGGGATTTTGTACGTTCTTTACGGCGGTGTCGCGACGCCGTCGGAGGCGGCGGGGGTCGGGGCATTTTTCTGCCTGTTCCTGGTCGCGGTGATCTACAAAATCGTGCAACCGAAGAAAATCTGGGAGATTCTCAGCAGTTCGACCCGCGAAAGCGTGATGATCCTGATGATCATCGGCGCCTCCGCGCTGTTCGCCTATACGCTTTCCAGCCTGTTCATCACCCAGTCCGTGGCCGAATATATCGCGGCGCTTGACGTGAACAGATGGGTGCTGATGGGGATGATCAACGTCTTCCTGCTCATTGCCGGATTTTTTTTACCGCCTGTTGCGGTCATTGTCATGACGGCGCCAATATTGCTCCCTATTATTATCAATGCGGGATTCGATCCCTATTGGTTTGCGGTTATCCTGACCATAAATATGGAAATCGGGCTGATCACACCGCCGGTGGGTTTGAACCTGTATGTTATAAATGGAATTGCACCGGGCATTTCCCTGCCAACGATATTAAGGGGGGCCTTGCCGTTCATGCTCTGCATGGTCGCCGGTATAATTCTGCTATGCTTCTTCCCGGAAATCGCCACATGGCTACCGGAAAAAATAATGGGATAGATTATCACTATGGCGCCGACTTTTGTCACTCACCTGTTTAACTCCATTGCCGATACCGGACGCGAGCTGCTCGACCTTCGGGGCGACAAGAAACGGAACAACAGTATCAAGGGGCTGTGCCGCGACTTGCTCACCCAGAAAGGAGAGGCGTCGGGAATGGCGCTCGCCCGCGATGTGGTTAACGCCTGGGCCGGCCTCTCGGACAAGGAAAAGCTCGATTTCCTGCATTTCCTGAATGACGAGATGGCGCCGGACCCGCAGGAGATCGAGCAGGCCGTCGCCGCCTATCACAAGCAGGCGGACGCGGAGAACTACAAGGCGCTGACCATGGCGATCGAGGCGCCGCGACAGGAATTGATGCGGCGGATCAATTTTGCGCCCGGCGGCACCGGCACCATTGTCGCGATGCGAAAATTCCTCGTCGGCCAGCTTCGGGCCCATCCGGAACTGAAGGCGGTCGACAGCGATTTGCAGCATCTGTTGAGTTCCTGGTTCAATCGCGGTTTCCTGTCGCTGGAGCGGATCGACTGGCGCACGCCTGCGGTGGTGCTGGAAAAACTCATCGAGTATGAAGCCGTGCATGAGATTGAGGGATGGGATGATTTGCGTCGCCGCCTCGACAAGGACCGGCGCTGTTTCGCCTTCTTCCATCCGGCGCTGCCCGATGAGCCGCTGATCTTCGTTGAGGTGGCGCTCGTCAAGGGGCTCGCCTCGGCCATTCCGCCGCTGTTGTCGCAGGAGGCCGAGCGGGGCAACCCGACCAAGGCCGATACCGCGATTTTCTATTCCATCAGCAACTGTCAGGATGGCCTCAAGGGAATCAGCTTCGGCAATTTTCTGATCAAGCAGGTGGTGGCCGAATTGTCGTCGGAACTTCCCAACCTCAAGCATTTCGCCACCCTCTCGCCGATCCCGGGTTTCATGCGATGGCTGAACGGGGTCTCGGGTTCCGTGGCGGGGAAGCATTTCAAGGAGGTAAAGGAAATCCGTGACCTGATCAGCGACAAGGGTTGGCAGGACAATCCCGACACGGTGGAGAAGGTCAGGGGCCCGCTGGAGCATCTCTGCGCCCATTACCTGATCAACGAGAAGAGCGGCGAACGGCCCCTCGATCCGGTGACGCGGTTTCACCTTGGCAACGGCGCGCGGCTGGAACAGCTCAACTGGCTCGGCGACCAATCCCCCAACGGCATGAAGCAATCCGCCGGTTTACTGGTGAATTACTATTATAGCCTCCGGGATATCGAGAAGAATCACGAGGCTTACGCGAATGAGCGCAAAGTCGTGGCTTCCTCAGCCCTGCAGTCGCTGGCGAAATAGGACCGGAGGGCGCGGTGTCCCGCCGATTTCTGAACTTTCCATCGCACAGTAATAATTTTTTGTCGACGGGGCGCGGCCATTGCCTGTAATCTGGCCGGATAATCCTGCCTTCCTGAAGGTCAGGCCATATAAAAATAAGAAAAGGGACGCAAATGTCAGACCAGAATATGCTTAAAGATAAAGTCGTTGTTGTCACCGGTGCCGGACGCGGTGTTGGCCGGGGCATTGCCATCATGTGCGCATCGCAGGGCGCCAAGGTCGTTGTCAATGACCTCGGCGGAACCGAGCAGGGCGAAGGCGCGGATCAGGTTCCGGCGCTTGAAGTCGTGAAGACCATCACCGATGCGGGCGGCGAAGCCATCGCCAATTTTGGCAATGTCGCCAAGTCCGATGACGCCGGCAAGATGGTCGAGGATGCGCGCAAGGAATTCGGCAGCATCGACTGCATCGTCAATAACGCGGGTATCCTGCGCGACGTGATCTTCCACAAGATGAGCGAGGAAGAATTCGACGCGGTGATCGCGGTTCACCTCAAAGGCAGCTTCAACGTCAGCCGCGCCGCCGCGCCCTATTTCCGCGAACAGCAGAGCGGTTCCCTCGTGCATATGACATCGACTTCCGGCCTGATCGGCAACTTCGGGCAGGCCAACTACGCCGCCGCAAAGCTCGGGATCGTCGGGCTGTCGCGCTCCATTGCGCTCGATATGTCGCGCTTTAATGTGCGCTCCAACTGCATCTCGCCCTTCGCCTGGTCGCGCCTGATCGGCACGATCCCGCAAGGCACGGATGCGGAACGCGAACGGGTCGCGAAAATCCAGCAGATGACGCCGGAGAAAATTGCGCCGCTCGCGGTTTATCTTCTTTCCGACCAGGCCGCCGATATCACCGGCCAGATTTTCGTCGTCCGCAATAACGAGATCTGCCTGATGAGCCAGCCACGCCCGATCCGTAACCTCCAGACTTCCGATGGCTGGACGCCGGAGACAGTGGCTGCGCGCTTCGGACCGGCCGTCAAATCCTCCCTCGTGCCGCTGGAACGCTCCGGCGATGTTTTCAGCTGGGATCCGGTATAGGGGGCGCTGTTATGGCAATCGATTATGACAAGCTGACCAACTGGAAGTTCGACGAGATCGAGCAGACCTACACCTACAAGGACAGCATTCTCTACGCGCTCGGCGTCGGGGTCTCCATGGACCCGCTCGACATGGACCAGCTCCGCTTCACCTATGAAGAAGACCTGCTGGCTCTGCCGACCATGGCCGTTGTCCTCGCCTATCCGGGCTTCTTCCTGAAGCAGCCGGAATTCGGCGTCGACTGGGTAAAGGTCCTGCATGGCGAGCAGGGGATTGAAATCCACAAGACGCTGCCCGCCGAAGGCACCGTGATCGGCACGACAAAGATCACGGAGATCATCGACAAGGGCGAAGGCAAGGGGGCGTTGATGTATTCGACCCGCGAGATTCACGACAAATCGAGCGGCGATCATCTGGCAACCCTGACCTCGACGACCTTCTGCCGGGGTGATGGCGGATTTGGTGGCCCGAAGATCGAGGCGCCGAAGCCGCATACCCTGCCGGAGCGGGACGCCGATAGCGTGGTGGAGCTGGCCACTCTCGATCAGGCGGCGCTTATCTATCGTCTGAGCGGGGATTTCAACCCGCTCCATGCGGACCCGCGCGTCGCGACAAGCGCCGGATTCAAGGCGCCGATCCTGCATGGGCTCTGCTCCCTCGGTGTCGCCGGTCATGCGATCCTGAAACAGGCCTGCGGTTATGATCCGTCAAAACTGAAGTCATTCAATCTCCGTTTCACCTCTCCGGTCTATCCGGGCGAGACGATTGTTACGGAGATGTGGCACGACGGCAATGTCACCTCCTTCCGCTGCAAGGTGAAGGAGCGGGACCTCGTCGTCCTCAATAACGGTTATGCCGAAATAGGCTGACGCGACCGACGCACAACGGGAATGGCAGGATTTGACGTGAATTCTGCCGTTCCCTGTTTCAGCCGGGGCGCTACCGACTGTCTCAACCAAGGAAAAGCAACAATGAATGTTGAAGAAGCAATCCGCTCCCGCCGGTCAATCCGCGCCTTCACGGATCAGCAGGTCCCGCGGGAGAAGATCGAGAAGGTTCTCGAAATCTCCCAACGCGCACCGAGCGGCACCAACACCCAGCCCTGGCATACCTATGTCTGCACCGGCGAAGTGAAGGACGCTATCTCCCGCGATGTGCTGGAGCTGGTGGAAAAGAACGCGGCCCGGAAGTATGAGGAATATGAATATTACCCGACCGAGTGGAAGGATATCCATCGCGACCGCCGTCGTGGTGTCGGCTGGAGCCTCTATGGCCTGCTCGGCATAGAAAAAGGCGACCGGGAACGGACAGCCAGGCAATCAAAGCGCAATTTCACCTTCTTCGATGCGCCGGTCGGGCTGTTCTTCACCGTCGATTCCTACCTGATGCGCGGCAGCTGGTTCGATGCCGGTCTCTATATGCAGACGGTCATGCTGGCGGCGCGCGGTGAGGGGCTGCATACCTGCCCGCAGGCCGCCTGGATCACCTTTCAGGAGCCGATCTTCCGTCACCTCGGTATCCCGGATGACCAGGTGCTCGTCTCCGGCATGGCCATGGGCTATGAAGACACCTCGGCGATCGAGAATACGCTGGTCAGCGAGCGCGAAGATGTCGCCAACGTCACCCATTATATCGGCTTCGATTAAGGTTTGACATTCGATCCTCGGCTTGCTCTGCTGGTTCAGGCCGCAGAGACAGGACATTTAATCAGGACAGGAGTTAATCGTGAAAGTTTCCGACGCCATTAAATCACGGATGACGGTGCGCCAGTTTCTGGACAAGCCCGTGCCGGAAGCAACGATCCGCGAGATACTGGAAATCGCAAAGCGGGCGCCGTCGGGCGGCAACCTGCAACCCTGGACCGTCCATGTGCTGACCGGGGAGCCCCTGAACGCGCTCGTCCGGGATGTCGAGGAAAAGCAGAACAGCGGCATGACGGAGGAGCCGGAATATAACGTCTATCCGCCCGAGTTGATCGAACCTTACCGGACCCGTCGCCGGGTGGTGGGGCAGGCGCTCTATGACCTGATCGGTGTGCCGCGCTCGGACACGCCGGGCAAGCTCAAACAGCTCGCCCGCAACTACCGCTTCTTCGATGCGCCGGTCGGGCTGTTCTTCGTCCTGCATCGCCAGATGGAAATCGGGCAATATGCGGATGTCGGCATGTTCATGCAGAATATCATGTTGCTGGCCCGTGAATATGGCCTCGATACCTGTCCGCAGGAAGCCTGGGCCCGCTGGCCGCAAACCCTGAAGGCGCATCTCTCGCTCGGCGATGACGAGATCCTCTTCTGCGGCATGGCGCTCGGCTACAAGGATGAGGCGGCGGTGATCAACGAGCTGGTTTCCGAGCGCGAGGCCTTCGAGAATTTTGTCACCCTGCACGGGTTCTGAGGCGAGAGAGATCATGGATTCCGATATCATCACACAAATCCGCCAGACCGTCCGCCAGCTCTGCGCGCAGTTTCCGGGCAGCTACTGGCGGGAGAAGGACCGGGAACGGGCGTACCCGACGGAATTCGTGAATGCCCTGACCGGAGCGGGACTGCTGTCCTCCCTGATCCCGGAGGAGTATGGCGGCGCGGGGCTGCCGCTCAGTGTCGCCTCCGCGATTTTGGAGGAGATTCACAGCAACGGCTGCAACGGCGCCGCCTGCCATGCCCAGATGTACACCATGGGCACCTTGCTCCGCCACGGATCGGAAGAACAGCGGCAAAAATACCTTCCCGGTATCGCAAGCGGCGATCTCCGGCTTCAGGCCTTCGGCGTGACCGAGCCGACGGCGGGCACCGACACCACCAGCATCTCGACCCTGGCGGTGCGCGACGGCGATGACTATGTGGTCAATGGCCAGAAAGTCTGGACGAGCCGCGCCGAATATTCCGATCTGATGATCCTGCTGGCGCGGACAACCGCGAAGGACAAGGTGGCGAAGCGCGCCGACGGTCTTTCCGTCTTTATCGTCGATATGCGCGACGTGGTCGGCAACGGCATGACCATCCGCCCGATCCGCACGATGATCAATCATGCGACGACCGAAGTCTTTTTCGACAACATGCGCATCCCGGCCGCCAGCCTGATCGGGGAGGAGGGGAAGGGGTTTCGCTATATCCTCACCGGCATGAATGCGGAGCGGATCCTGATCGCCTCCGAATGTCTTGGCGATGCGGACTGGTTTATCCGGACGGCGTCCAGTTACGCGCGGGACAGGTCAGTCTTTGGTCGGCCCATCGGACAGAATCAGGGCATCCAGTTCCCGATCGCGCGGGCCTATGCGGACACGCAGGCGGCGAGGCTGATGGTGAAGGAGGCCTGCCGCCTTTATGACGAGGGAGAGCCCTGCGGCGCGGAGGCCAATATGGCGAAGATGCTGACGTCGGAGGCCGCCTGGGCGGCAGGGGAAGCCTGCCTGCAGACCCATGGCGGCTTCGGTTTCGCCGAGGAATATGATGTCGAGCGGAAGTTCCGCGAA